>JALQWJ010000225.1 GCA_023258775.1 Burkholderiaceae bacterium
TGTCTCAACTATCGTCAAAGGGGTTAAACGGGCGATGGCAGGCGAGTACAGTCGCGAGCTCTCAGCCAAGGTGTTTGCCGGACAGTGCAAGCTCATCGAGATGGGGTTTCGACAGGGTGGCCCTGCTGGCTTTGGCCTCAGGCGTGTTCTCATTGACCAAAGCGGTACCGTCAAGGGGGTCTTGAGCCGAGGGGAGCACAAGAGCCTTCAGACCGATCGAGTGGTGTTGGTACCGGGGCCTGCCGACGAAGTGGCGCAGGTCATCCAGATCTATGACTGGTTCACGAAGGATTTACTCAGTGAAGGCGAGATCGCTCATCGTCTGAACGCAACTGGCGTGTGCACCGACGTGGGCAAGCCCTGGCGAACGGGCTCGGTGCGTCAGGTGCTTAGCAATCCCAAGTACATTGGCGCCAATGTTTATAACCGCCGCTCCTTCAAGCTCAAAAAGCAGCGCGTGGTGAACCCACCGCACATGTGGATTCGAAATGATCATGCCTTTGAGCCCGTTGTTGATGAAGCGCGGTTTAGGGCGGCCCAAGCGCGGCTGATCGAACGCTCAAGGCGCTATAGCGACGAGGAGATGCTCGATCGGCTTCGAACCGTCTACCAAACGCATGGCTATCTAAGCGGACTGCTGATTAACGAGGCACCCGATACGCCCTCGAGCGCTGCCTACCGCAACCGCTTCGGCAGTCTGACCCGAGCCTACCAACTGGTTGGCTACGAGCAGGATCGCGATTTGCACTACCTCGCCGTGAATCGGCGGTTGCGCGCCATGCACCCCAAGATTGTGCAGCAGACCACCCAGGCCATCGAAAACGTGGGCGGGCACGTCGTCCAGGACCCCGAGACTCAGCTACTCACGGTCAATGGGGAGTTCACTGTGGCGCTGGTGCTCGCACGCTGCCAGATGACGGCGGCGGGCGCCAGGCGCTGGAAGCTGCGCTTTGATGCAGGGTTATCGCCCGATATCACGGTGGCGGTACGACTCGATGAGCATAATGAATCGGTCAAGGACTATTACCTTCTTCCTGCCGAGGCGTTGAGTACGAGCCACTTACATCTGGGCCTCACCAATGCGTCGCACTTTGAAGCTTTTCGCTTTGATGCGCCGGACTATCTGGTGTGGCTTGGCGCAAGAACCCGAATCCGGAGAGCGGCATGATGCAGACGGGACCCGAGAAGGTCACCATGGTGGCCCTTGCTGATATCGAGGTGATGAATCCGCGCGAACGCAATCAACGGGTTTACCGCGAAATTGTTGAGAATATTCGTCGCATTGGTCTGAAAAAACCCATCACCGTCACCCCGCGCCGTGACGCTGACGGAGGGCTCCGCTACCGGCTTGTCTGTGGCGAAGGCCGCCTGAACGCCTACCGCAGTGCCGGCCAAACCCACATCCCCGCGCTTGTGATTGAGGTCGATGATGCCGATGCCTATGTGATGAGTCTGGTTGAAAACATCGCAAGGCGCCATCCACAACCGCTCGAGACGCTGGCACGCATCAATGCGTTGCTTCAAAAAGGCTACAGCGCGTCCCAGATTGTGCAAAAAACGGGGCTCTCCATCCACTACGTGGAAGGTACAGCGTTTTTACTCAAACACGGCGAGGAGCGTTTACTGGTTGCCGTGCAGCGCGGCACCATCCCCTTTCACGTAGCCATTGATTTGGTAAAGGCAAGCCAAACGGATGAGGAGCTTGGCCGGGTGCTGCAAGAGGCCTATGAGCGCAAGGATCTCCGGGGCAAGCAACTGTTGCTTGCCAAGCGCCTTGCCGAGCGGCGAAAGCTCTTTGGTAAAGAGTTGGGCGGGGGCGCACTGCGCCGCAAGGCCTACTCGGCGAGCTCACTCGTCAAGACCTATAACAAAGAGGTCGAGCGCCAGCGACAAATGGTACGCAAGGCCGAGCATTCGCAAAACATGCTCGTGCTGATCACCGAGGCACTGAGGCAACTTCTTCAGGATGAGGATTTCTTCAACGTCTTACGTGCCGAGGGACTAGACACCCTTCCACGCTTTTTGGAGCAACGCATCCGTGGCACAAGCTAAGCGCCCCCTACCACCCGCCCCCGAAGTGCCAGTAACACCGCCACCCCATAGATCGATCAAACACACCCAAGCTCCGGTGGCCGAACCGATTTCGATGACCGATCCGATCAAGACTGGCTTTTCCCTTGAGACCCTGCAAGTACCGATTGAATCCCTGCTTCCAACGCGTGCGATTCACAAGGGAGTTTTAGGATCGCTCAAGTTTAAACAGATCAAGGATTCACTTGCCGAGGTGGGCCTCATCGAACCCCTCTCGGTCATCAAGGCCGATAAAACCCAAGGCTCCCTCCCCACCTACGCCCTGCTCGATGGGCACCTGCGGGTGCTCGCACTCAAGGATTTAGGGTGGAGCACTGCCACTTGCCTGCTGGCCAGTGACGATGAGTCTTATACCTATAACGCCCGTATCAATCGGCTCTCCACGGTGCAAGAGCACTACATGATCAAAAAAGCGATCGAACAGGGTGCACCGGCTGAGAAGATCAGCCGGGCGCTCGGTATCAAGGTGGACGAGGTGAAACGACGGGCAACCCTGCTTGAGGGTCTATGCCGTGAGGCAATCGAGTTATTGAAGGACCAAACCTTTGCCTCACGCGTTGCGGTCTTGCTTCGCCGCATGAAGGAGACGCGTCAAATTGAGTGTGTCGAACTCATGATCGCTGCCAATAATTTTTCAGTCTCCTTCTGTGAGGCACTGGTACTTGCCACCCCGAATGCGATGCTGCAAGAAACCAAGCCCAAAGCGAAGAAGGGAATCACAACCGAACAAATCCTGCGCATGGAGCGCGAACTGGCCAATGTCCAGGGGCAGTACAAACTGATCGAGCAGTCCTACGGCGAGGACGTTCTTAATCTGACCGTAGCCAAGCGCTATGTCGGCAAGCTCATGGAGCGCGATCCGATCAAACGCTTTATTAAGCGATCGGCACCTGAGATCTTTGAACAATTTGAAGCGGTCCTTGCGACGGCAACCGAGCCGGCCGTCGTTAATCTGGTGCGATAAGATTAAAAAAATTTGGACTTACGCTTTGCTTTCAGCGCGAATATCGCGGTCTTTGCAATGAGTTCGCCATCAGCT
>JALQWJ010000226.1 GCA_023258775.1 Burkholderiaceae bacterium
GACTGCGAGTTGGCTGATCAACACTGGGCCTGCCAGCCTGAATAGCTGCTTCAGTGGTGTTGTCTTTTGCATTAAGAGGGGGCTAGCGGTGAGCTTCTGAGATACAAACGGAATCGCTCACTGTTTTCGCCACGTCGAGAACCAACCCAATGAAGATCCCAACCTGGTACGTTCGGGGCCGTGTGGGTAACCGCTTGTCCGCTGTCTTGAATAAGTCGCCAGGGACAGTCTTCGCGCTCCGAAAACCGAATGCCTGCAAACCATTGAAGGCTTGCCTGAACACTTGGACGTACTTGATCGGGCTGCATACAGGCATCATTTGGCCCGCCTTTCGCGTATTTGCTTTTCTCTACGATCCCCAGCTTGCCATTTGCTTCACGGATGCCGTGCTTTGGGTCTAGCTCGCTCATCGCTGCTTTAGCTTGAGCGGCCATCTCTCGATACGAGTTCCGGGTGTTATGGGCGTCCAGAAACAGCATCTGAAACAAAAACCAGATCAACACCCAGCCGCTTGAGGCAAGTAGCACGGGTTTCCAAAGCACAGCGGGTTGCCGGGAAAGTCGCCACCCGACGATACCGATCCAGGCGAGGCTGATTGCCAATGCAGCCAGCGTACCAAACCATATGTTTGCGACTTGATCGCCCCTTGCCAAAATACCCATGCGATAAGCCATCTTCTCCGGCCAGCCGATCATCCAAGCCAGGTAGTAAACCCAAAACATTAAGGCAATCAAACCGTAGACCAGCACCGCGTACCAGTCAACAAATTGGACAAGACCTCGCCGCAAGCTGGGCAAACCGAGCGCGGCCAGTGCCGCAAGCGGTACAGCAATTGGCATGAACCAGGCTAGGCTCGACCCGTGGGCGACTGGGCTAAAGAGCACCATGGCGGCAATTAAGCTGATGGGAGCGATGAGACTGGGTTCCCGAATGCGGTCACGTAAGGACCATACAGCCCAAATTGCAACCGGCCAAACCGGCCAAAAGAACCACCATGGCTCACGCAGTAGATCGAATATGCGCGTTGCAAATCCTTTGAGCGGGCCGCCCAGTTGAAGCGTCCACCAAGCCGCCATCCAGTTCAATCGAGTTGCGTGTCCAGCCTCGTCATCCGCCGGGACTGCACTTACAGGGTCTCGATACATGAGCCAAAACCATAAAAGCAGGACAAGCACCACAACCAGACTCGCTCGAGGCAGCATCACAGGGGCGATGCTGCGCCAATGTGGCGATAGCTTCACCAGGATCAGTATCGCAAGCCCGAGTCCAAGTCCGAACCACATTCCTTTGCAAAGCCAGGCCGCCGAAACGATGAAGCCTAATACCCAACTCGCCTGCCGTGGTGAGTCCAGGCTCCAAGCAAGGCAAAAAAACGCGCCTGCCATGATCAGCATGGCAAATGCCTCAGGTGAGGTTTCGTGAACCCGTTCGATCAGGCCTACGGTTGCAAGCAAAAAAAGCACGCTGCTATCGGCAAGCGATGCTGCCAGTCTCCGAGGACTTGCGGCAATACCGATAGGGTCATGGGGTATCCACTCAGGCCGTTGGCTCAAGCGGTATACGGCACGCCAGCAAAGTGCGAGCGTTGCGAGCCAGCTTGCGACCCAAATCAGCCGGGTGGTCAAAGAAAAATCGATGCCCAGGCTCTCAGTCAGCAGACCCACAAGCGACACGATCCAAAATGGAAACGGACCTTCGTCGGGCAGTAAAACACCGGGCAGCTGGCTAATAAGCCAGCCATTAAAGTCGCCCACTTGTAGCGCGAGCAACATATTGTAAGCAACCCCGAACCCAAGGGCGTCGTCGCCACGCCATGGATCGCGGCCCAGCAAGCCGGGTAGGGCATAGAGCAGGGCTAAAAACAACAAACCCCAGAGGGGCACGCGTCCCGCCTGGGGTTCTGTAACGAGGAAGGGCTTCAAACGTTGCGCTTGGCGCCACCTGCTCGGGCGAACTTCTGCCGAAACTTTTCAACCCGACCGGTTTCGAGCACCCGTTGCTGCGCGCCCGTGTAGAAAGGGTGCGATTCCGAGCTGATGTCGAGCTTGAACAAGGGATACTCTTTGCCCTCGATCGTTACTTTCTCCCGCGCGGGAGCCGTCGAGCGGATGATGAACTGCTTACCATTGGTCATGTCCTGAAACACAACCTCACGGAAATTGGGGTGGATGCCTTCTTTCATAGCGAAATCCAAACGAGAAAACTCTCAATTATACAGGCTAACGGGCTGCTTTAACCGCCTCGACGCATCAAATCAAAAAACTCGCCATTATTTTTCGTCATTTTCATTTTGTCGAGCATGAACTCCATGGCTTCAATCTCGTCCATATCATGCAAGAGTTTGCGCAGAATCCATATCTTCTGCAGCATGTCTTTGGCGATTAACAATTCTTCTCGCCGAGTGCCTGAGCGGTTAATGTCCATGGCGGGGTAAACACGTTTTTCCATCATCCTTCGATTTAAATGGATTTCCATATTGCCCGTGCCTTTGAACTCCTCGTAGATAACTTCGTCCATCCGCGAACCCGTGTCAATCAATGCGGTTGCGATGATGGTGAGTGAACCGCCTTCTTCGATGTTGCGGGCCGCCCCGAAAAAGCGCTTGGGTCGCTGGAGTGCGTTGGCATCCACACCACCGGTCAGCACCTTGCCTGAGGATGGCACAACGGTGTTGTAGGCGCGCGCAAGCCGTGTAATCGAATCAAGCAGGATCACCACATCCTTTTTGTGTTCGACGAGCCTTTTGGCTTTTTCAATGACCATTTCAGCGACTTGCACATGGCGCGTTGCCGGTTCATCGAAGGTTGAGGCAACGACCTCGCCGCGTACCGAGCGCTGCATCTCGGTCACTTCCTCCGGACGCTCGTCGATCAACAAAACGATTAACACGATGTCCGGGTGATTAGCCTTTAGCGCATGGGCGATATGCTGCATCATGATGGTCTTGCCGCTTTTGGGCGGCGCAACAATCAAGCCGCGCTGCCCTTTGCCGATAGGTGCAACCATGTCGATGATTCGGCCGGTGATGTTTTCATCACCCTTCATGTCCCGCTCAAGGTGAAGCATCTGATCGGGATGGAGCGGAACCAGATTCTCAAAAAGGATCTTGTTCTTTGAGGCTTCCG
>JALQWJ010000227.1 GCA_023258775.1 Burkholderiaceae bacterium
TGCGTGTGAATGATCGTGGACCATTCATAGGAGAGCGCGAAATCGATTTGTCCTATGCAGCGGCCCAGCGACTTGGAATCGTTCGTCAGGGTGCTGCCGAAGTCGAAATTGAACTTTTGCTCCCGGGCAAAGACTACTGAGGCAAAGGCGTTCTTGCCAGGCTAAACCGGCTTTTTCAGCGTCAAGGCCATCTGATACCAGTCAGTGTTTCGATCCTGCGTCAAACGTTGGGCAAGACGAGCTGCCTGGGCCGGCCCCATGGCACCAAGCAATGCCTCGAGTAAAGTCCGCCCTTGAATGTTGTATGCGGGCATGCTTTGAACCGTATCAGGTGTTTCATCGTCAAGCCCTCGTTCAGCAGCTTGATTTGATTCAGGCGATCGTTCGTTGAGCCTGTCGGCCGTGGATAGTTGATCACAGGCAATCAGCAGCGCAAATTCGCCACGATCGCGATTGCTTTGCAACTCGAGCCAGCTCGGCAGTTCCTGAGCTGTCATCACAGCGCTTTCCTCAAATCGCTTGGTGAGCTCTCGGCCTAGGCAAAGTTGCCGGGAAGGGGCGAGCTTGGCAAGAAGCCTTGCAGTTTGAGCGATCCTATGCGGGGCCTCATAAAGGGCAATATGTGCCCTGAGCTCAAGCAGGGCAGCAAGTCTTGCCGAGGCGGCTTTTTCGCGTTGTGGCAAAAAACCTTCAAACCAAATCGGCCCTGATGTAAAGCCGCTGATACTTGAAAGTGCAACAAAGGCACTCGGTCCAGGTATTGCGATCACTACAAAACCAGCCTCGCGTGCAGCGCGCACAACCCGGTAGCCCGGATCGCTGATGGCTGGGGTCCCGGCATCGCTGATCAGTGCACAAGTCTTGCCCGCGTGTAGTTGGGCAAGAATCAGCGGAATTGCTTGGATTTCGCGGTGCTGTTCAACACTTACAAGGCTGGGCCTGATGCCAAGCATGTCAAAGAGTTTTCGGCTCACTCGACTGTCTTCACAAGCGATCAGGCTCGCCTGCTGCAGCGCCAGTGCAGCTCTCGGGCTTAAATCCGAAAGGTTACCGATAGGGGTTGCTACGACTAACAGGCTTGCATTGGGAAAATGTTGCGGCTTATGTGTTTCGAACGAGGATTGTTGCTGGTTGTTCATCATGGGAAAAACTTTACCTGATTCAAAAATACTGGCGAGCCAGGCGGCCCGGAGAGGTCAATGGGCTGAACAACAGGCTTGCGATTGGCTCACAAATCAAGGCTTGGTCCTGCTTGAGCGTAATTGCCGTTTTCGAGGCGGTGAGATCGATCTGGTTATGCAAGATGCCTCGCTGATTGTTTTTGTTGAAGTAAGGTATCGAAGCAGCCTGATGTATGGCGGCGCGCTAGAAAGCCTAGACAAGCGAAAGCTCGCCCGTATCAAACATGCAGCAAGCTGCTACCTCCAGCGCTCCTTTGGCACACGCTCATGGCCGGCCTGCCGCTTTGATGTGGTGCTCTTTCAAGCAGGGAAACGCGCGTGGATTCCTGGTGCCTTCTGATTTATTATGTCCACCGATGGTTGCCATCTTGTCTTGTAGCCCCCGTATCCCGGGCAAGTTTGGGCCGCAAAACGCTTACACTGATGCAGGTTTGTTCTTATTGTCTCTTTGATCCGTTTGCAGGAAGATTTGCCATGTCAAAACACGCTCCCTTCCCCGTCGTTCCAAACAATGCCCGGCGCTTGGCGCTGGCAAGTATCGGCTTGGCGGCACTCGGTTTGTCTGGCTGTGTCGGTGTTGCGGTTACCGGTGCCGCGGTGGGTGCTGTGGCAACGGGTGACCGCCGTAGCCTGGGTACGCAGGCTGATGATCAGACGATTGAGTTTCGTGTGCGCAGCGCAGTTTCTGCGGCACTTCCCAATTCCAACGTACGTGCCGTGAGCTATAACCGTAAGGTTTTATTGATCGGTCAAGTTGTCACCGAAGCCGACAAAAAACTTGCGCAAGAGGTTGCAGCGAGAGTCAACAATGTGGCGTCAGTCATCAATGAAGTCGAGATCCGCCCGCTTGCCAGCGCACAAAACAGCGCTGTTGACATTGCACTATCAACCAAGGTGCGTGCTGCCTTCATCGAAGACAAATCGCTTGAAATTGGCGCCTTTCGGATCAGCTCAGAACTTGGCGTGGTATTCCTAATGGGACAGGTAAGTAAGCGTGAGGGCGAACGTGCGGCGCAGGTCGCAAGCAAGGTGTCTGGTGTGCGCCGCGTCGTGACCTTATTTGATTACGTGGGTTAAGCCGGCATGCTTAATGGGTAAATAGCCCTAGCGTTTCGTCTGATCAAACAACAAATAGGCTTGTCGCCCCTCGGTAGCAAGCCCGACACGCATACCGTGCGGCAGGCAGACTTTGCCCTGCTGATGTCCAAAAGGCAAGCCTTCAAGCATGGGCACGCTGGTCTGACTCGCGATCCATCGGAGTACTTTTTTCAAATCGTAGCCGCGGTCGTGATTGCCTAAGCTGTAGCCGTTGAATGAACCAAGCAGCACTGCCTTTTGCGCATCAATAATGCCCTCGTAGAGAAGCCGAAGTAGCATGCGTTCGATTCGGTAAGGATGTTCACCGATGTCTTCCAAAAACAAAATACCGCCCTCGGGCGCTTTTTCGAACCAAGGCGATCCGATCATTGCGCAAAGCATTGAAAGATTGCCGCCCCAAAGGACGCCGGTTTCATCAATCGCCTTGCTATTTGCGCCACAGGCCTTATAACGAAACCCTAAGGCCTCAAGTTCTCCGGTATAGGCTTCGCGTAAACAGCCGCTCGTTGTCTCGTCAACCTCGCTGCGACCAAAATCATCGAGCAGCATAGGTCCCGCCCATGTAACGCTTGAGGTGCGACCAAGCATGGCAAGGTGAAATGCCGTTGTGTCGCTGTAGCCCACCCAGAATTTGCCAGCATCCGCAAGCGTCTTAAAACAAAGCTTCGGAAGAAGTCGCATCCAACCGTAACCACCCCGGGTCATCATCACCATACGGGCTTCTTGCTTGGCGGCTCGCTCAACTGCTCTTTGCCGCTGCGCATCCGTGCCCGCAAAGCGCTGCCAGCGGGCTCTTACCCCCGGGTCTGGACATGCGGTCCATCCTTGCTGGCTAAGCTGAT
>JALQWJ010000228.1 GCA_023258775.1 Burkholderiaceae bacterium
GGACAATGGTTGGTAAAACAAGCACGCATGCCTCGCTTTCCAATTACTGGCAATGTGATCGAACAGTTCTCACCCAGTTGAGGTTGGCTTCTGCTCAATCCATTTTCCGGGCGATATGTCCAAGGGGTTAGCGCAATGCCACGTGCCGATCAAATTGATTAGCCTCTTAGATTCTTGACCGAATTGCCCCGAGTGATGTAAACACTGATTTCAAGGCTGCCGCAGAATCTGCTAAACGCTCAGAGATCGATAGATCAAAAATGGTCCTGTTTTCGCTATGAGCCTTAAATTGGAGACAAAGCGATGAGTAAGTTTTTGAAGACAAGAAGGCAATTGATCACAGTGGCTGGATCGTCCGGACTCTTGTCAATAGCCCCATCTATCATATACGCCCAAAGCAACTGGCCAAATCGGCCGGTAACCATCGTTTGCCCGTGGGGAGCCGGTGGAGGTACCGATGCAACAGCGCGAATCATCGCATCGCTTTTAGAAAAGGACTTAGGCCAGCCATTCAATGTCGTTAATAGAACGGGGGGCTCTGGGGTTGTCGGGCATACGGCCATCGCGACTGCACCGCCTGATGGCTACACACTAGGAATGATCACCGTAGAAATCGCTATGATGCACTGGCAGAGGCTTACTGAACTCAACCCAATGAGTTATACAGCCCTTGCACTTATGAACGAAGATCCGCCAGGGATCACCGTTAACGCTAGATCGCCCTATGGGAGCGTCAAGGAACTTGCCGAAGCCATCAAAGCTTCGGCAGCTGGCAAATTTAAGGCCTCTGGAACTGGTCAGGGAGGTATCTGGCACTTGGCACTAATCGGTTGGCTACAAGCGATGGGACTGAGGCCGAACCACGTGGCCTGGGTGCCCTCGAATGGAGCCGGACCTGCCATGCAAGACCTCGCTGCCAACGGGATTGACCTGGTAACCTGTTCATTGCCAGAATCCCGTGCACTTGTTGAAGCCGGAAAGGCTAAGTCACTTGCCATCATGGCGTCCGAGCGAAACCCGGTATTTGCAAGTGTTCCAACCCTTAAGGAGAGTATGGGCGTTGATTACTCGGTTGGAGCTTGGCGAGGCATCGCAGCCCCGAAGGGATTGCCAGTAGATATCGTGGGCAAGCTTGTTGCTTCGCTCAAAAAAGCGAACGATTCAAAAGAGTTCCGTGAATTTATGGCCAATCGAGGGTTCGGTGTTAAATGGGCTGACCCCTCTGGTTTCTCAAGTTTCATGGCGAAATCCGATGCTGCAATGGGAGCCGCGATGAAATCGGCGGGGCTTGCCACATAACTGGCGATCGTGAAAGTATCTGACCGAATAAGCGGATTTCTGTTGGTGGCTCTGGGCGTACTAACGTTTTATGCAGCATCCATGCTGCCAACGGTAGCTGGTCAACAGATTGGACCCCAGGTTTTTCCAATGGTAATCGGAGGCGCACTCATTGTTTGCGGATCCATGATCATGGTCGGTGTTGGGTCAGCTTTTGAGGATGAGGAAAAGTTTGTTGTTTCTGAGGATGGCGATCTGGTAGAAGGCGACGAAGCTGAGAAGGTCGTCGATAGGCTCGGTGCATCTGGGGCTGGCGGTTGGAAGGTCATCATGCCTCCGATAGCCCTCTTCTTTTATTTCCTGGCCTCTGAAAAGTTAGGGTTTTGGCTTAGTGCCTTTGTGATCATACTGGCACTTTCACAAACCATGGGTGCAAAACTTCGCTGGTCGCTCGTGGTGAGTTTTATTGCTCCAGCTTTGATTCATCTGATTTTTTACAAATTGCTACGAGTCCCTCTGCCAATTGGCTTGCTGTCCTTTCCTTGGGTTTAGGCGATGTTTGAACCGTTACTTGCTGGTTTGCATATGGTCCTGCAAGTCGATGTCGTCGTAACCATTATGCTAGCGTCCATTTATGGACTAGTAGTTGGCGCACTGCCGGGTCTGTCTGCAACTATGGCTACAGCACTCTTGGTACCGGTTACCTTCTACATGTCCCCCATAGCGGCTATTTCGGCGATCATCGCGGCTTCCGCGATGGCCATCTTTTCCGGGGATATTCCAGGTTGTTTGCTCCGTATTCCTGGCACCCCAGCGTCGGCAGCATACACCGACGAAGCCTTTGCGATGACCCGCAAGGGCCAACCTGAATTAGCCCTAGGCATTTGTTTGTGGTTTTCGGCACTGGGAGGTGTCATCGGCACGCTGTCGCTCATCGCGTTGGCTCCGATGCTTGCAGAAGTCGCCTTTGAGTTCTCAACTTTTGAATACTTCTGGCTTGCGTTACTGGGATTGATGTGTTCAACGATGGTCGCGCGATCTTCCCCTGTGAAGGCAGTAGCTGCCATGTTTCTTGGTCTTCTGATCACCTGCGTGGGTATTGAAAACCCAGCGGGCACGCCCCGCTTCACCTTCGGCCACCCAGATCTACTCGGTGGTATTGAAATCATACCGCTCTTGGTCGGTGTGTTTGCAGTCTCCGAGGTGATGCGTTCATACACGGCTCGAGATGCGCCGATCATCCCGCCCCGAAAGTTCGGCAGCATTCTGAAGGGGCAGTGGGCCTTAACAAAGGCCCACCCCAAGCAGCAACTGCGTGGGAACATCGTTGGAATTGTCATCGGTGTGTTGCCCGGTGCTGGCGCTGACATGGCAGCTTGGATGAGTTACGCCATGTCGAAACGTTTCTCAAAGACTCCGGAAAAGTTCGGGACAGGGCATCCGGAGGGCTTAATAGAAGCTGGGGCAAGCAATAACGCAAGCCTTGCGTCTGGCTGGGTGCCTTCGCTCCTGTTTGGGATCCCTGGTGACACGATTACCGCGATCGCAATCGGAGTTCTCTACATGAAGGGGCTTAATCCTGGTCCAACGCTCTTTACCGAAAAGGCATCGAGCATGTACGCCCTTTATATCGTCTTTCTTGTAGCAAATATTGTCATGATTCCACTGGGCATCATAATGATAAGAACATCACGCTATATTTTATATCTGCCACGAAGTTTGGTCATGCCTGTGATTGTTTTACTTTGTGCTGTTGGTTCATTTGCGACTGGTAACAATCTCGCCTTAGTTTTTACC
>JALQWJ010000229.1 GCA_023258775.1 Burkholderiaceae bacterium
GGTGAATCAGCTCTGGCTCCTCAACAAAGCCTAAAAGCGATTCAATATCGCTTGAGGGCTTACCCATGATTCGTCGCGCCTCAGAGCTTGCGTAATTGATCAGGCCGCGAGCAACCTCGGTACCCGAAGGATCAAGGCAGGCCACCACATCGCCACGCGCAAACTCTCCCTGGACTGCAGAAACGCCAATTGGCAATAAGCTTTTGCCTTCGTGCAATAAAGCTTTTAGTGCTCCCTCATCCAGGCTAAGCGAGCCACGCAATTGCAATTGATCGGCGATCCATTGCTTTCTTGCGGTGAGTTTGGGTGTATCTGCAATAAAACTCGTACCGATGAGCTCGCCAGCGGCAAGCCGTTGCAGCAGCTTTGCTTCGCGCCCGCTTGCAACAATCGTATGGGCGCCAGCCGATGCTGCTCGACGAGCCGCCAAGACCTTGGTGAGCATGCCTCCCTTACCGATGAGACTTCCCGCGCCGCCAGCCATTGTTTCTAAACTTGGATCGCCCGCCCTCACTCGGGCAAGCAAGCGCGCATTGGGATGAGTTCGCGGATCAGCGGTGTAAAGACCGGCCTGATCGGTGAGAATCAGCAGTGCATCGGCATCAACTAAATTCGTCACGAGCGCAGCAAGCGTGTCGTTATCACCAACTTTGATCTCATCGGTAACTACTGTATCGTTCTCATTAATAATCGGTATAACAGCTAGTTCAATCAATCGGGTCAGCGTAGATCTGGCGTTAAGGTAGCGGGTACGATCAGCCAGATCCTCGTGCGTGAGCAGAATTTGCGCTGTTTGCAGGCCAAAACGTCGAAATTCAGTCTCGTAGACCTGAGCCAAACCCATTTGGCCCACGGCAGCCGCCGCTTGCAAATCTTGCATCGCCTGCGGCCGACGCGCCCAGGATAGCCGCTTCATGCCTTCTGCAACCGCACCTGATGACACCACCAGGATTTCGCGTCCCAGGGCTCTCAAGGCGGCAATTTCAGCGGCCCAGGTAGCAATTGCTTGCGCATCAATCCCGCGCCCCTCGTTGGTCACTAGACTTGAACCCACCTTGATCACAAGGCGTTGCGCCTTTGCCAGCACGCTGACCTCGGACAGACCGACATCAATCGTTAAATCAGCCTCGATATGCTCTCCAGGTTTTGTCTCCTTGGGCATGTCCATTATTCTTCCCGCAAGTCAACCCAAAGTCTCATCCGGGCGAAAACGCACATCCACCACTTCAACTGGCCTTTCGTTTTTCGCCGCTATAAAGTCCATGATGGCAAAAAGCAAGGGCTTAAGCCCGTCGCCGGTCAGCGCGGAGATTTCAAACAAGGGCGTACCGCGCGCAAGCCTTAAGCGCTTTCGTAAGTCATCAAGCTGCTTACGTCCTGTTTCAGGGTCAAGCATGTCAGTCTTATTGAGTACCACCCAGCGATCTTTCGCTGCCAGCGCAGCGTCATAGCGCTTTAGCTCCTTAATGATCGCTTTGGCGTCGCGCACCGGATCTGCCTCGGGATCGAAGGGCGCTACATCGATCACATGAAGTAGCAAACGCGTTCGCTGCAAATGCCGCAAAAACTGATGACCTAAGCCTGCGCCATCGGCTGCACCCTCAATTAAACCTGGGATATCAGCAATGACAAAGCTGCGTTCGGGTCCAACCCGAACAACGCCAAGATTGGGATGAAGGGTTGTGAAGGGATAGTCGGCAATCTTGGGGCGGGCATTTGAAACCGATGCAATCAACGTGGACTTTCCAGCGTTGGGTAATCCCAGTAATCCGACGTCGGCTAAAACCTTGAGTTCAAGCGAGAGATTACGAGCTTCGCCCGGCCAGCCTTTGGTCGCTTTGCGCGGCGCACGATTGGTCGAGGTCTTGAAGTGCAAATTGCCCATACCGCCATCGCCGCCCTTGGCCAGACAGACCTGTTCGCCATGAACCGTCAGATCAAAGAGTAAGTCACCGCTATCCGAGTCCTTGATCTGAGTCCCAACAGGCATTCGGAGGACGATATCCTCCGCGGCTGCACCATACTGATCGGATCCACGCCCGTTCTCACCGTTGCGTGCTGCGAACTTGCGCGCGTATCGGAAATCAATCAGGGTGTTGATATTGCAATCAGCAAGCGCAAAAACCGAACCTCCACGGCCCCCGTCGCCACCGTCGGGACCACCAAAGGGAATGTACTTTTCGCGTCGAAAAGATATAGCGCCGTTGCCTCCATTGCCGGCAATTGCTTCGATGCGCGCTTCATCGACAAACTTCATGGCTGGGGATCTTGTTGAGTAGGCACACAGGGGCTTTCCACGCAGCAAAGCTGTCGACTTGAATCAAAGGGCCTTGGGGAAGGCAGCGCCTTGCAGCCTCCCGAACTTACTTTCATACCCCGCGCAAGCGCTGCGCGTTTGCGTTTCGTCTTATGCTTGTTGGCTTGGGACGACGCTAACAGTGCGGCGGTTTAAGGGTCCTTTGACGGCGAACTGCACTTTGCCATCCGACAACGCAAAAAGTGTGAAATCTTTGCCCACACCAACATTCGGGCCGGGATGAAACTCGGTACCACGCTGACGAACAATAATCGAGCCAGCTGATATCTGTTCGCCGCCAAAAACTTTCACGCCTAAGCGTTTGGATTCCGAATCGCGGCCATTTCGGGTTGAACCGCCACCTTTTTTCTGTGCCATGTCAGTACTTCCTTCCTCAGGCAGCAGTGACTGCCGGTTGTTCGGCAACAATGCCTGGTGCATCAATATGGCTAATCTCGATACGGGTGTAGTTTTGTCGATGCCCTTGACGCTTCTGGTAGTGCTTGCGTCGACGCATCTTAAAAATCTTCACCTTGTCGTGGCGACCATGGGCAAGCACAGTGGCTTGCACACTCGCACCGGAGACCAAAGGCGTGCCGAGCGAAATTTGCTGCGAATCGCCGACGGCGAGCACTTGATCTAGGGTGATGGTCGCGCCAATGTCTGCCGGTATCTGTTCGATATTCAATTTTTCGCCGGCAACAACCTTATATTGTTTACCGCCGGTTTTTATGACCGCGTACATGGTCTGACTCCTGTAAGTCAAAAGCGAA
>JALQWJ010000022.1 GCA_023258775.1 Burkholderiaceae bacterium
CGGATTAACAGTCCGGCGCTCTACCGACTGAGCTATCGGGGATCTGCCAAGCCCTCAATTATAACCGATTTCAGCCGATTAGAGGGCGAAACTCGAGGCTAAAGCACCTTGGCAACAGCCTCGCAGACGCTGCCCAGGTTTCTTGTATTGAGGGCGGCCAGGCAGATGCGGCCGCTTGACACCGCATAAATCCCAAATTCCTCCCGAAGGCGATCGACCTGCTCGCTACTAAGGCCCGAGTAAGAAAACATGCCGCGCTGTTGGATTACAAACGAAAAGTCGCGTTGAACGCCAAGCGCTTTGAGGCCTTCGACAAACCCGCGACGCATTTCCCGAATTCTTTCGCGCATCACGCCGAGCTCTTTCTCCCAGGTGTCCCTCAGGGCAGGGGTGGTGAGCACAGCGGCGACCACCGCCGCGCCATGGGTGGGTGGGCTTGAATAATTCGTGCGGATAACCCGCTTAACCTGGCTTACAACGCGTGCTGTTTCATCCTTGTCTTGCGTTACGACGGAAAGCGCGCCGATTCGTTCGCCATAAAGTGAGAACGATTTGGAGAAAGAACTCGATACGAAAAAGCTCTGGCCGGAACTCGCTAGCAAATTAAGCGCTATTGCGTCTTCAGCAATGCCTTCGGCAAAGCCCTGATACGCCATATCAAGAAAGGGAATAAGTTGCTGACGGCCAACCGCGTCGATCACAGCACGCCATTGAGACTCGTCTAAATCCACGCCGGTAGGGTTGTGGCAACAGGCATGCAAGACGATGACATCGCCGGGCATCATTGCCTCGATATCTGCAAGTAAGCCGTCGAATCGTACACCGTGGCTTGCCGCATCATAGTAGGCATACGATTTAACAGTGAAGCCTGCGGCTTCAAATAGTGCCCGATGATTTTCCCAACTCGGGTCGCTGATCCAGACCGTTGCATCGGGTTTCATCCGTTTAATGAAGTCAGCGCCAATTTTTAAACCCCCGGTGCCTCCGAGTGCCTCAAAACTCGCACAACGTCCCGCCGCAATCAAATCCTTATTGGCGGCGAAAAGCAAATTCAACACAGCCTTGTTGTAGTCCGCGAAGCCCTCAATCGGCAGATAGCCACGAGGCGGAGCCTGTTCGAGTCGCTCGCGCTCGGCATGACGAACTGCATCTAGAAGCGGTACTTTCCCCTCGTTGTTGAGGTAAACACCAACACCAAGGTTTACCTTGTTGGGGCGATTGTCGGCAACGAAGGCTTCCGTAAGTCCGAGGATTGGGTCTCTTGGGGCGAGGGCTACATCAGCAAAAAGAGCGGATGACATGCATTTCTCCGATTGAGTGCACGAAATTTGTGCAAGGGGCTAGCTTTTTAGTGCGTACGGCGCGATAATTTCGGATTGGTTTTTGCGCCGCAACAATTCGCAATTTTAACACCTCAGACTGACTTTTAATTGTCAAAAAGCGAGCCCGATGCACCAGCAGCCAGTGATGTCAAGTGCCTCGTTACCGCCAAGCGTAGCGCCTGGTGAGGGTCGCTTTCTCAACTTCCCCGACAGCCCTTTTCAGCTGTATCAGCCCTACGAGCCAGCAGGCGATCAGCCTGCCGCGATTGAACAACTGCTTCAAGGCATCGACGACGGCCTCAGCTTTCAGACCTTGCTTGGCGTTACCGGTTCGGGAAAGACATTCACACTCGCTAACGTCATCGCGAGGGCCGGAAGACCCGCGCTTGTGCTTGCACCTAACAAAACACTCGCCGCCCAGCTTTACGCGGAAATGCGCGAGTTTTTCCCTAATAACGCAGTCGAGTACTTTGTTTCCTACTACGACTACTATCAGCCAGAGGCTTATGTTCCGCAGCGCGATCTTTTCATTGAAAAAGACTCTGCGATCAACGAGCATATCGAGCAAATGCGTTTATCGGCAACAAAGAGCCTGCTCGAGCGACGTGACACCATTATCGTTGCGACGGTATCTTGTATCTACGGTATCGGTAATCCCTCTGACTACCACGCGATGGTGCTTACCCTGCGGGTGCGTGACAATATGGGGCAACGAGACGTGCTCCAAAGGCTTGTTGCAATGCAATACAAGCGCAACGATGCTGATTTTCAGCGCGGCTGTTTTAGGGTTCGCGGCGATACGATTGACATCTTTCCTGCTGAACATGCGGAATTAGCGCTGCGTGTTGAGCTTTTCGATAACGAAATCGACGGTTTACTGCTTTTTGATCCACTAACTGGCAAGGTGCGCCAGCGAATTCCCCGTTTTACGATCTATCCATCCTCGCATTACGTCACACCGCGTGACAAGGTTCTTCGAGCCATCGAGACGATTAAAGACGAGTTGCGAGAGCGTTTGGCTTTCTACACCGCCGAAGCAAAGTTCGTTGAGGCACAACGTCTTGAGCAGCGCACGCGGTTTGATCTCGAAATGCTACAAGAGCTTGGGTTTTGCAAGGGCATTGAAAATTACACACGTCATTTTTCAGGCGCCAAGCCCGGTGAGCCACCGCCAACACTGGTCGATTATTTGCCTCAAGATGCTTTAATTGTGGTCGATGAAAGTCATGTAACGATCGGGCAGCTTGGCGGGATGTATCGTGGGGATCGGGCACGCAAGGACACCCTGGTTCAGTACGGATTTCGTCTGCCTTCAGCACTCGATAATCGCCCCTTGCGCTTTGAAGAGTTTGAAGCAAAGTGGCGTCAGGGTATCTTCGTGTCGGCAACACCGGCGGATTACGAGAAACAACATGCTGGGGCCATCATTGAACAATTGGTGCGGCCAACAGGCTTGGTCGACCCGAGTATTGAGGTTCGTCCCGCTACCTCACAGGTCGATGATTTGTTGTCAGAAATCAATTTGCGCGTTCAAAGACGTGAGCGCGTATTAGTGACAACACTCACCAAACGCATGTCTGAGGACCTTACCGACTATCTGTCTGAGCACGGCGTGAAAGTACGCTACCTTCATTCGGACATCGATACTGTGGAGCGTGTTGAGATCCTTAGAGATCTTCGTTTAGGTAGTTTTGATGTTCTTGTTGGAATTAATTTACTGCGAGAAGGTCTTGATCTTCCAGAGGTTTCTTTGGTAGCTATTCTCGATGCTGACAAAGAAGGTTTCCTGCGTTCTGAGCGCAGTCTTATTCAGACGATCGGTCGAGCGGCACGTAATTTGGGTGGTGCGGCAATCCTTTACGCAGATCGGATTACAGACTCAATGTCAAGAGCGATCCAAGAGACTGAGCGCAGGCGTCAGAAACAGCTTGAATTCAACGCAGTCAACGGCATCATCCCTCGCGGCGTTGTAAAGCAGGTGAAGGAACTCATTGACGGGGTTTTCGACCCACAGCAAGCCCGCCAGGAATTGAAAGCTGCCGAGGATGCTGCGCGTTACGAAGTGATGAGCGAAAAGAGCGCATCCCGGGAGATCAAACGTCTTGAAAAGCTCATGCTTGAGCACGCGAAACATTTGGAGTTTGAGAAGGCAGCCCAAGTTCGTGACCAGCTTAATTTGCTTAAAGAACAACTCTTTGGTGCGAACGGCAAAGCTGATGTTTATGCAATTGCAGGCCACAAAGCGGCCTGAGAGAAGGGTGATGGTAGGCCTGAGTGGCCGAAACAGGGTATTAACGCTAACGATTTTGAACTGAAACGAGGGTAAACAAGATGGGTAAGAAAGACACGACCTCCTTTGCGATGAGCACCCGGGTGCTTTTTGTGTGCATGGGAAATATCTGCCGTTCGCCGATGGCCGAAGGCGTATTCCGTCAAATGGTCCGTCAGGCTGGGCTTGATGAGGTGGTAAGCATGGAGTCAGCAGGTACCCATTCCTTTCATGCAGGCGAATCGGCTGACAAGCGCGCGATTGCATCGGCGCAAAAACGCGGTGTCGACATTTCGGCACACCGTGCTCGCGCCGTCGATGTCAACAGCTTTGAACAATACGATCTGATTCTTGCAATGGATTGGGACAATCTTTCCTTTCTGCAACAGAAAACTGCAAAAAAGATTCACCACAAGCTGCAACTTCTGATGCGTTTTGCCACCGAGCATGAGAGTGCAACCATTCCCGATCCTTACCATGGCAACACCCAGGGTTTTGAACAAGCCCTTGATTACATCGAAGACGCTTGCGCAGGCTTGCTCGACGTTGCACGCCGTCGGGCTACCCAGGTCGCCGCTGCTTAGTCTGACCGGACAACTCACCAGGTTAAAGCGCCTGGTTCAAGGAACAGAAACAGCTAAACCGCCTTCGGGCGGTTTTGTTTGACCCGGTCACTTTTTGTCCAGGACAAAACCATTTGAATCAGTCGGGAATTCTTGATAGGATTCGTCGGGAATATATAGTCGACCTAGGTAATCAAGTTTTCTGGTCTTTCCTTCAATCGACAACTTCCTCGGAGCCCATGATGAGACTGACAACAAAAGGACGTTTTGCGGTAACCGCGATGATTGATCTGGCACTTCGCCAGCATCAAGGTCCAGTGACTTTGGCCGGCATCAGCCAGCGCCAAAAGATTTCGCTTTCCTACCTTGAACAACTTTTTGGCAAATTGCGTCGCCATGAGCTCGTTGAGAGCACCCGAGGTCCCGGCGGTGGTTACACGCTTGCGCGCGGACTCAAAGACATCACTGTAGCCGACATCATCTTCGCAGTTGACGAGCCGCTCGACGCAACACAATGCGGCGGTAAGGAAAATTGCACCGAAGAAGGTCAGTGTATGACCCACGAGCTCTGGTCAAGTCTTAACCAGAAGATGATCGAGTTCCTCGACTCAGTCTCGCTTTCTGATCTGGTTGAGCAACAACGCGGCCGCGAGGTTGAGAGGCCTCGTCAGCATGTTTCGATCCTACGTGAGCACCGGGCTGCGCTTCAATTTCCGACATCAACGCTGCAACCGATCCGCGCCGATGGATCCCGTTTGACGAGTCTGAACAGCTTGTGATGTTGGCATCACCGGCTCGAAGGCTAAGGGTCATTGCAAAGGAGCGCCAGGCTAAATCCCTGGCGTTTTTTCATCTGACAAATACTTGAGCTTGCATTGGAACTATTAGCATGAAACTACCGATTTACTTTGACTATTCTGCAACCACGCCAGTTGATCCGCGCGTCGTGGACAAGATGATTCCGTTTCTGCGTGATGCATTCGGTAATCCGGCTTCGCGTTCGCACGCTTACGGCTGGCATGCTGAAGAAGCTGTGGAGCAGGCGAGGGAAGATGTCGCTGCCCTAGTAGGTTGCGACGCCAAGGAATTGGTGTGGACTTCGGGTGCCACCGAATCGATTAACCTGGCCGTCAAGGGTGCCGCTAGGTTTTATCATGAACGCGGTAAGCACCTCATCACCTTGAAAACCGAACACAAAGCCACGCTCGATACGATGCGCGAACTAGAACGCGAAGGCTTTGAAGTGAGCTACCTCGACGTTCAAGACGACGGACTGCTCGATTTGGACCGTTTCAAAGATTGTCTGCGCAGTGACACCGTACTGGTTTCAGTCATGCTCGTAAACAACGAGATCGGTGTGATCCAGGATATCGAAACAATCGGCAGCATCTGCCGCGAACGAGGTATCATTTTTCATGTTGACGCTGCACAGGCAACCGGTAAATTACCGATAGATCTCAATCAGTTACCTGTGGATTTGATGTCATTTTCTGCGCACAAAACCTATGGCCCAAAGGGCGTAGGCGCTTTGTATGTGCAACGCAAACCAAGGATCAGGCTTGAGGCTCAAATTCATGGCGGCGGTCATGAACGCGGGATGCGTTCAGGGACCTTGCCTACCCACCAAATCGTTGGCATGGGCGAGGCTTTCCGTTTAGCACGTCTTGAAATGCCGCTTGAAAACGACCGCATAAGAATGTTGCGCGATCGTTTATGGCGAGGTATCTCAGCACTTGAGGAGGTTTATGTCAACGGTCACATGGATCGTCGAGTACCTCATAACCTCAACGTCAGCTTTAATTATGTCGAGGGTGAATCGCTCATTATGGCGATAAAAGACATTGCGGTATCAAGCGGGTCTGCCTGCACCTCTGCAAGCCTTGAGCCCTCTTATGTTTTGCGTGCGCTTGGTCGTAGCGATGAATTGGCGCACAGCTCGATTCGCTTTAGCGTGGGCCGTTTCACTAGCGAAGAGGAGGTTGACTTCGCCGTGAAAACGATTCAAACCAAGGTGGCCAAGCTGCGTGAAATGTCGCCGCTCTGGGAGATGGTAAAGGAGGGCATTGACCTCAATACCGTCCAGTGGGCAGCACACTAAATAGCTGCCGGCAGCACGATAAGCACCGTGTGGCAACGCTTCAAGTACCGTGTGGTAACGCTTTAAGTACCGTGTGGCAACGCTTGCCCACGGTCGTCGAAGGGTAAAACAGCTTTTCTGGCAAGTGGCTCACTAAAATACTCGGATATTTCGGTTTCCGAGTAATAAGTTTTCTGTTGGAGAAAGCAAATGGCTTATAGCGACAAGGTCGTTGATCATTATGAAAATCCGCGAAACGTGGGCTCCTTTGCGAAGGACGATGCCTCTGTTGGGACCGGAATGGTCGGCGCGCCGGCTTGCGGCGACGTGATGAAACTGCAAATTAAAGTCAACGACCAGGGCGTCATTGAGGATGCGCGTTTTAAGACCTATGGCTGCGGTTCGGCGATTGCATCGAGTTCATTGGTTACTGAGTGGGTTAAAGGCAAGCGTCTTGATGAAGCGCTTGAAATTCGCAATACCCATATTGCCGAAGAGTTAGCCCTTCCTCCCGTCAAGATCCATTGTTCAATTCTCGCTGAGGACGCAATCAAGGCTGCTGTCGCTGACTATAAGGCTCGCCATGGCAATCACGCTGTCTGAACGCGCCGCCTCCCATGTCTCGCGCTACATTGAAAAGCGCGGTAAAGGCTTAGGCTTGAGGCTTGGCGTTAAAACAACGGGATGTTCGGGGCTTGCCTACAAGCTCGAGTACGCAGACCAGCAACTGCCTGAGGATTTGCACTTTGAATCGCATGGGGTACAAATCTTTGTCGATGCCAAAAGTCTTCCCTACATTGACGGCACCGAACTGGACTTCGTTCGTGAGGGCTTAAACGAAGGTTTTAAGTTCCATAATCCGAACGTGAAAAGCGAATGCGGCTGCGGTGAATCATTCAATATCTGAGCTTGCCCTAACGGGCTCGCCTCAGTTGTATCGTCATAGTTTTGAGATTTTCGGCTTGAAGCCCCAGTTTGAGCTTGATAAGTCACAACTCACTGAGCGGTTCCATCAGCTGATGCATGCCGTGCACCCCGATCGTCATGCTGGCGCAAGCGACGCGGAGCGCAGACAAGCTATGCAGTGGGCAAGTCGAGTCAATCAGGCATACCGCGAGTTGCTCAAGCCTTTGTTGCGAGCCAAGTTACTCTGCGAGATTGCTGCTGCGGCTCCCGTTGATCTTTTGAAAACGGCGATGCCAGCAAGCTTCTTAATGCAGCAAATGCAATGGCGCGAGGATCTCGAAGCGATCGCTGAACATGTTGACCGCCTCAATGAGCTCGATGTGCTTGAATCAAGGCTCAAGCAAACCGAGCAGGAGCTTGCCGCTCAATTCGCTCAAATCTCCTTAGCATTTGACAAACCAGATGGACGCGAGCGTGCAACGCTTGCTGCCGACCTGCTCAGGCAGTGGATGTTTATTGAAAAGTTTCTCGATGATATTGAACAACAGCGCATGCAATGGCTGGAGGTTCTGCCAAGCTAACGAGGTGTCATGGCGCTGCTGCAAATTTCAGAACCTGGAGAAAGTCCAGATCCGCATCAGCTTAAACGTGCGGTTGGTATCGACCTCGGTACCACGCATTCGCTGATTGCTACCGTGCGTTCGGGCATTGCGCAGTGCTTAAGCGACCATGACGGCGAAGTGTTGCTACCTTCGGCCGTGCAATATCACAAAGACTTCACGGTTAGTCTCGGCCGTAAAGTGATTGAGCGACGATCGATCGATCCACTGAATTGCTTGCTTTCCTTTAAACGCTGGATGGGACGCGGCCACAAGGATGTTGATCGCAGCGCAAGTCCTTATCGATTTATTGAACGCGATGGTTTAGTCACAATTGAGACTGCAGCCGGACCAAAGACTGCTGTTGAAATGTCCGCCGAAGTGCTTCGTGCGCTTGCGTTGCGTGCCCAAGAGTCACTCGGCGGAGAACTAGACGGTGCGGTTATTACTGTACCCGCCTACTTTGACGATGCCCAACGTCAGGCAACAAAAGACGCTGCTACGCTTGCAGGCATCAAAGTGCTGCGACTGTTGAATGAACCGACTGCTGCTGCGATTGCCTACGGCCTTGACCAGGGCGAAGAGGGTTTGTTTTTGGTCTATGACCTTGGCGGTGGCACCTTTGATGTGTCCTTGTTGCGTTTTAGCCGGGGTGTCTTTGAAGTGCTATCAACAGGGGGCGATTCTGCACTCGGTGGCGATGATTTCGATGCTCGAATCGTACAGGCCTGGCTTAGCGATGCAGGTCTTTCGATGGACACGCTTGAGCCCTCACAACGACATCAATGGTTGATGCTTGCTAAGCAGGCCAAAGAGCAACTAACCGAACAGGAAGCCGTCTCCTTGGAAGGGCCTGCCGGTATTCAATATTTAGACCGATCGAGATTTGAATCGATTACAAAATCCCTGCTTGATAAAACCCTTGTCGTACTGCGTCGTGCATTGCGAGATGCATCGGTCGACCCTGGTGAACTAAGTGCTGCGATTTTGGTGGGCGGTGCAACAAGAATGCCGCAGATTCGGCGAGCGATTGAGTCTCTACTCGAATGCCCTGTTTATAGTCATTTGAATCCCGATGAGGTCGTGGCGATTGGCGCAGCACTTCAGGCGAATTTGCTACTTGGTCAGCGTAGCGCTAGCGATGATTGGCTTTTGCTCGATGTGATCCCGTTGTCGCTAGGCATCGAGACAATGGGTGGACTGATCGAAAAGATAATTCCGCGAAATACAACGATCCCGGTTAGTCGTGCGCAAGAATTTACTACCTTTAAGGATGGCCAAACTGCTATGTCGCTTCACGTGGTGCAAGGCGAACGCGAACTCGTCACCGACTGTCGTTCTCTTGCACGGTTTGAACTTCGCGGTCTGCCGCCTTTAAGTGCTGGCGCTGCGCGGATACGCGTCAACTTTCAGGTCGATGCCGATGGACTGCTTTCTGTATCCGCACAAGAGCTAAGCAGTGGTGTTCATGCCTCAACTGTCGTCAAACCCTCCTATGGATTGGGTGATGAAGAGATAACGCGTATGCTTCGCGACGGGGTTGACCACGCTAACTTGGATATGCAATTAAGAGCACTCAAAGAGCAGCAGGTTGAAGCTGACCGCATGCTTCTTGCCGTGGAGGCGGCGCTCGAGGCTGACGCATCTTTGCTCAGCGCCGAAGAGCAGCATGCGATCCGTTGCGCGATGGATCGACTACGAAGTCTTGCCGCCCAATCCGATCATCATGCGATTCGTCATGCGATCCATGCGCTTTCCCATCAGACGGACAATTTTGCATCGCTGAGAATGAATCGCGCAGTCTCCCAGGCATTGAGCGGACGCAGGGTCGACGAGCTGGCATCATAGATTTTGTTACAGATGGTTTTGTGAACTGTTTTTGATGACGAGGTTTCTGAATGCCGCGTATTGAGGTCCTACCCCACGAAAGCCTTTGTCCTGAAGGTAAGTTGATTGACGCTGTATCAGGTGCAAATCTTGCGCAGGTCTTGCTTGATGTCGGCATTGATCTCGAGCATGCCTGTGGGCTTGTGTGTGCCTGTACCACCTGCCATGTCATTGTGAAGCAGGGCTTTCAATCGCTAAACCTGGCAAGCGACCAGGAAGACGACATGCTCGACCGTGCATGGGGTTTGACCCCACGCTCGAGACTATCCTGTCAGGTCCAAGTTGGAAGCGAGCCGCTACAGATTGAATTACCAAAATACACCATTAATCATGCACGCGAGGAAGGCTAATGAAGTGGACTGATGTGTTGGAGCTAGCGATTGCACTTTCGGAGACCCACCCGACCATCGATCCGAAAACGATTCGGTTTACAGATTTACATCGATGGGTCATCGAATTACCTGGCTTTAGTGATGATCCCAAGCGAAGTGGGGAAAAAATTCTTGAGGCGATCCAACAGGCTTGGATTGACGAACTTTAAGCGCCAAAGTGTTCTTCGCGTTTTAACGCCGGAAATAGTATAACGTCACGAATATTTGCTCGGTCCGTGAGTAGCATGCATAGCCGATCAATGCCGATACCGCAACCACCGGTTGGCGGCATCCCATACTCAAGTGCTCGAACATAGTCGGCGTCGTAAAACATCGCCTCTTCATCACCTGCATCCTTGGCAGCGGCTTGCGCGTGAAATCTTGCAGCCTGGTCCTCAGGGTCATTGAGCTCTGAAAAGCCATTTGCGATTTCGCGTCCAGTAATAAAGAGCTCGAATCTTTCTGTAATTAATGGATTGCTATCTGAGGCGCGGGCAAGCGGCGAAACTTCGACCGGATAGTCCACAATAAAGGTTGGCTGCCATAGTTTGCTTTCGGCACATGCTTCAAACAAAGCAAGTTGGAGGCTGCCAAGTCCGGCGTGTCGGCGTCCCGGTGCATCGAGGTCTTCGCCAAGCTTGCGCAATTCAGCCGTGATAAATGCGCTATCGCTTAGCTGTTCGACTGACCATTGAGGATGCTCGTTCCGTATTGCCTCGACCATGGTCAGGCGAGCAAAGCGGCCTTCGAGGTCGACGATTTGCCCTTGATAGGTGAGCTTTGCGCTGCCGCAAACTGCGATTGCCGTCTCACGAAGTAGTTGCTCCGTGAAATCCATGAGCCAGCGATAATCGGTGTAGGCTGCGTAAAACTCCATCATCGTGAATTCAGGGTTATGACGTGGACTGATGCCTTCATTACGAAAATTGCGATTAATTTCGAAAACACGTTCAAAACCACCGACGATCAAACGCTTCAAATAAAGTTCAGGAGCGATGCGCAAATACATGTCCTGAGCAAGCGAATTATGGTGGGTCACAAAAGGTTTGGCACTTGCACCGCCTGGAATGGGATGCATCATCGGTGTTTCAACTTCTAAGAACCCGGCCTCATGCATCAGTTGTCGCAGTGTTGTCGTGATATGCGATCGCTTCAAAAAAGTCTCTCGACTTTCCTGATTCATGATGAGGTCAACATAGCGCTGCCGATAGCGGATTTCCTGGTCGGCAAGTCCGTGAAACTTATCCGGAAGCGGTCTCAAGGACTTCGTAGCGAGACGCAGCGCTGAGGCCCGAATTGAAAGTTCACCCTTCATGGTTTTAAATAAAACGCCCTCAACCCAGACTATGTCGCCGATATCCCAGTGTTTGAAAGCCTCGTGTGTATCAACACCTACGCCTTCATCGTTCAAGTAAATCTGGATCCGCCCGCTTGCGTCTTGCAATGTTGCAAAACTCGCCTTGCCCTGCACGCGCTTTAACATCATGCGACCTGCGATCGAAAGCGTTTGATTAATCGTTTCAAGCGATTCACGCGTCTCCGAATCATAACGTTCTAGAATAGATTTAGCGCGGTGACTGGGTCTCAGATCATTGGGAAAAACAGCCTTTGCAGCTTTGCGTAAGGTCGTGAGCTTTTCACGGCGCTCTGCAATCAAATGGTTCTCGTCAAGCGGCAGATCGTTCATGATTTAAACACCCATTTTCAGGCTAGCTTGGATGAATGCGTCTAGGTCGCCGTCCAAGACCACTTTAGTATTACTCGTTTCGAAATTAGTTCTCAAGTCCTTGATCCGGGATTGGTCTAAAACATAGGATCTGATTTGATGGCCCCAGCCGATATCAGTTTTGCTCGCTTCGACCTTATCTTGTTCGGCACGGCGCTTGCGCATTTCAAGCTCAAAGAGCCTGGCACGCAGCATGTTCATGGCTTCATCCTTATTTCGATGCTGGCTTCGGTCGTTCTGGCACTGCACGACGATATTGGTGGGCAAGTGGGTGATACGTACTGCTGATTCTGTTTTGTTGACGTGCTGACCGCCTGCGCCTGAAGCTCGGAATACATCAATCCTAAGGTCTGCAGGATTAATATCGATCTGAATCGAATCATCGACCTCGGGATACACATAAACGGATGCAAAGGAAGTATGGCGGCCGTTGTTACTATCAAAGGGTGATTTTCTAACGAGGCGGTGAATTCCCGTTTCGCTGCGCAAGTAGCCGTAGGCATACTCCCCGCTCACCTTGATGGTGCAACCCTTAATACCAGCGGTGTCGCCTTCTGTTTCCTCAAGAAGTTCCGATTGAAAGCCCTTGCGTTCGCAATAACGCAGGTACTGGCGTTGTAGCATCTGTGCCCAGTCTTGTGCCTCTGTTCCGCCTGCGCCAGACTGTATTTCTAAAAAACAATCGCTAGGATCGGCCGGATTTGAAAACATTCTGCGAAATTCAAGGCCTTCAACCGAAGCAAGCAGGCTTGATGTGTCCTGCTCAACCGCGATAAAGGTGTCGACATCGTCCTCCGCCTGGGCCATCTCGAAAAGTTCACCGGTATCTTGAAGTCCTTGCTCAATCTGATCAATGCCAAGGACCACTGCGTCGAGCGTTTTTTTTTTCTTTGCCTAATGACTGAGCATTTTCTGGATCGTTCCAAATATCCGGAGCCTCAAGCGCTGCATTAACAATTTCTAGCCGATTTTTCTTTTCTTCGTAGTCAAAGATACCCCCGTAGCTCGTTGACTCGCTCTCTGAGGTCCTTGATGAGTGCATCTAGGGCGTTTAGGCGTTCAGCTTCGATGCTCACTTATATGTCCTTGGTCTAGTTCGCTGGAAAATCTTCGAAAGGAGGCTGCAGTCAGGGCCGCTAAAAAGGTTTTTCACTTAGAGCTGCTGGAAAGCGTACGTCACTTAGAGCTGCTGAAAAAGGTACGTCATTTAGAACTGCTGAAAAAAGGATTTCACTTC
>JALQWJ010000230.1 GCA_023258775.1 Burkholderiaceae bacterium
ACTCATCCTTGATCGCTAACAAAGCAGCTTCATCGAAATAGCAAAGATGTGCTATTTCATCCCAAGGGGTCCATCCATAAAAATCAGTGGGCAGCCACCATGCCTCCTCATCGAGTCCTTCAAGCTCATTGCATAAGTCCTCGTAAGCCGCCTCGAGCAACAATAGTGTGTCTTGCCACATAGTTATCCTCGATCGAGATCATCGAAGCATTATCACCCATGGCATCGACTAGCTCGCCTGCCCATTTGATAAATACCATACAGATAGCAACCAGACATTCAGATAGCAGCCCGACTTTCAGATCGCAGCCCGACTTTCAGATAGCAGCCAGAATTTCAGATAGCAGCCATAATTTCAGATAGCAGCCATAATTTCAGATAGCTGTCCGACTTTCCTAGACGGCAATCATCGACCGAACCTCATCCTTAGCCATGTCATGACCTTGGCCGCGCGCAATAATCTGCCCGCGCGACATCACCAAATAATCGTCGGCTAAGGACTCTGCAAAATCGTAATACTGTTCTACCAACAAGATCGACATGTGTTGCTCGGTCGCCAAACGACGAATCACTCGGCCAATATCTTTGATGATTGACGGTTGAATCCCTTCGGTCGGCTCATCGAGCAACAAGAGCTTGGGTCTTGATAAAAGCGCTCTTGCAATCGCCAGCTGTTGCTGCTGGCCGCCCGACAAATCGCCCCCTCGACGGTGCTTCATTTGCTCAAGCACAGGAAACCATTGCATGACCCATGGCGGAATTCTCGAGCCATCGGCACCTTTCAAGACAGCTAGTCCACTCAGTAGATTCTCCAAGACCGTCAGGCGATTAAAGATTTCGCGCCCCTGCGGCACATAGGCAAGACCTTGAGCGACACGTTGGTGTGGGGCAAGGCCGAGTAGATCACTTCCTTGAAGCCGCAAACTCCCACTACGAGGCGCAATCAAGCCCATAACAACCTTGAGTAAGGTGGACTTTCCCACCCCGTTTCGGCCCAGCAAGCATGTAATCCTGCCAGGTCTAAGGCTGAAACTCACGTCGCGCAAGATATGACTACCGCTATAAAATTGGTTGAGTTCGGACACCTCAAAAAAACTAGCGTCCAAGATAGACCTCCACCACATTCGAGTCGGATTGAACTTGGCTCAGACTGCCTTCAGCGAGCACCGAGCCCTCGTGTAATACCGTGACACGATGTGCAATTTTCGCTACAAACTCCATATCATGCTCGACCACCATCATGGAGTGCTTACCGCGTAAGTCCATAATCAAGGCAGCCGTGCGATCGGTTTCAGCATCGGTCATACCCGCAACTGGCTCGTCGAGCAAAATCAAAGCTGGGTCTTGAATCAACAGCATACCGATCTCAAGCCACTGCTTTTGCCCATGAGACAGCTCCCCTGCCAGACGATCTGCGCTTTCCAGAAGTCCGACCGTGCCCAGCATCTCATCGACACGGTCAACCTGCTCGGCACTAGGACGACCAACTAAACATCGCCATAACGATCGACGTCCCGGTAAAGAAAGCTCGAGGTTGCTCCGTACGCTATGAGCCTCAAAAACAGTCGGCTTTTGAAACTTTCTGCCAATCCCCTTGTTGGCGATCTCGGTCTCAGTCAGGCGCAATAAATCGATTGTTTGACCAAAAAAGGCAGTGCCATGATCGGGCTTGGTTTTGCCCGTAATAATATCCATCATCGTTGTCTTGCCGGCACCATTGGGGCCGATCACACAACGAAGCTCGCCTCGATCAATCGTGAGCGAGAGTTTATTGAGGGCACGAAATCCATCAAAACTCACCGTAATATCTTCTAGATACAGGATTGGGCCATGCGAAGAGTCAAGACGGTCACGCGGCGCCGCACTTAAGCCCATATCAGGTCTTCCTCCAGGGCATAACCAAGCTTCCCGACTCTCGCCTGATCAAGCCAATCATGCCCTTAGGCAGAAATAAAGTAACCGCGACGAATACAAAACCGAGTACAAAAAGCCAAAGCTGTGGAAAGGCCACGGTAAACCAGCTCTTGGCGCCATTGACTGCGAACGCTCCCAAAATCGGCCCAATCAAACTTCCACGGCCTCCGATCGCAGCCCAAATCGCAATTTCAATCGACTGCGCAGGCGACATCTCACTCGGATTGATAATTCCTACTTGAGGCACATACAAGGCTCCGGCAATCGCGCTGATGATTGCTGCAACCACCCAGGCAAAGAGCTTGAAATGAATGCTTCGATAGCCGATAAACAGAAGTCTCGCCTCGGACTCGCGAATCGCCGTAAGCACTTGACCCGCTCTTGAGTTGACGATGTAACGACAAAAGAGATAGCTTGCTACCAAGGCCAAGGCCGATAAAGCAAGTAGGAGAGAACGCATGAATGGCTCTGCAATCGGATAGCCCAGGATTCGTTTGAAATCAGTAAATCCGTTATTACCTCCAAAACCCATATCGTTACGAAAAAATGCAAGCATCGCCGCATAGGTCAGCGCTTGCGTCATGATCGAGAAGTAAACACCTTTAATGCGCGAGCGAAACGCAAGATAGCCAAAGACAGCGGCGATCAAGCCCGGCACCACAACGATGAGCACTAATGTTGCGGCAAATGAGTCGCTGAGGCTCCAGTACCAGGGCAATGCCTTCCAGTCGAGAAAGACCATGAAGTCGGGCAAGTCGCTTTGATACACGCCATCTCGACCGATTTGGCGCATCAAGTACATCCCAAACAAATAACCGCCCAGCGCGAAAAACAAGCCCTGCCCAAGGGACAAAATGCCGGTGTAGCCCCAGATTAAATCCATCGCAAGTGCCAGCATGGCAAAACACAAAAACTTGCCGAGCAAAGTCATCCAAAACGCAGAAATATGCAGCGGATGATCTGCCGGGAAAGCACTGTGGGCAATCACCATCCAAGTTGCGACCAGCACCATCGCTCCGATCAAGCCCGGAGCAAGCCAAGCATGGCCTCGCATTATGTCTCCGCACTGCGACCCTTAAGAGCGAAAAGCCCCTGCGGTCGACGCTGTATGAACAAAATAATAAAAA
>JALQWJ010000231.1 GCA_023258775.1 Burkholderiaceae bacterium
GTTTTTCTTTATTATATAAAAGCTCTTCTCTCGTTTCTGTAGCATACTCAAAATTAGGACCTTCTACAATAGCATCGACAGGACACGCTTCTTGACAAAAACCACAAAATATACACTTAGTCAGATCAATGTCGTATCGTGTTGTTTTTCTACTGTTATCAAAACGAATTTCAGAATCTATTGTAATAGCTTGCGCGGGACAAACAGCTTCACACAACTTACAAGCAATACATCTTTCTTCACCAGTAATATATCTTCTTAAGGCATGTTCTCCTCGAAATCTAGGGCTCAAAACACCTTTTTCAAAGGGATAATTCAAAGTCACTTTTCGTCTAAAAAAATATTGCATAGTAATCCAAACACCTCGAAACAATTCAGTTAGGTAAAATATCTTAACATATTGATTCATAAAAAATAAACTGCAAATATAGATCTAAGTCAAAAGGGTTTGAGATACTTACAATAAGATAAAAGCATTGACTTCAATATTGAATTAGAGACAGATGAATACCAAAAGAACGTGTAATCAATACAATCATTATTACCAACAACATAATAAGGTCCTTTATTAAACTTAAAAAAAATATCTTCAATGTATATGAAGGGTACTAAATTAGACAAAGAATCTTTTACAAAAAAGTCATATTTATTAACACATGTTAGGAAAACACAAGACTTTTCAACAGCAATATTACTTAGGAAAAAAACCTAAGGATGAGCCATGATTAATCCGGATCATCGCGTACGGATTATCGCGTATTCCAAAGGCTGCATGCCTAGCCTAGCGTCATAAAATTCGTATGGTGAGCACGCTCTGCTTCAATCGCCCAAAGCAAATCGAGATGACTCAGTCCACCCAGATCGTGGGTGTGCAGGATCACTCCCAGCGTGTTGTAGTCTTGCGTCCAAGTTGGGTGATGATCGAGGCGCTCAGAAAAAAGTGCCATGTGCGTCATGAAACTGAAGCCCGAGCGAAAATCTTTAAAAGCATAACGACGCTCGATTGCGGCCCCCGAATCGAGCAAGCGCCAGCCCTCGGATTCAATGCCCTGTACCCTGATAGCCTCATTGAGTTGCTGCATGAATACATGGGCCTGAATGCTTTGGCTTGGCCTATCGTTCATCGATTTTCCTTTGCAAACGAAAACAAAGAAAAGACTTTACATGGGTCACAAATCGGTTTTCAATGAGAGGCATGTCAACCGTTGCCACCTGCCTCGCAACCAAACGACCTGGCGCCGTGTCGCTGCCTCCGAGCGCGAAAGTGCTCGCTGCACTCGACCTCATGCGTGATCGAAAGATGCGCTCCGTTTTGGTCGTTGACGCGGGCAAGCTAAAAGGCATTGTCACCCAGGGCGATTGCGCGATGAAAGTTTTAAGGCCAGGGCTATCTGCTGCTGAAACATCGCTTGAGGCGATTATGACCCGCGAGCCACTGACCGTTGGCCCAGAAGCCCCACTAGAGCGTTGTATGGACCTCATGATGGGACAACGTATCAGGCATCTTCCAGTCACGGAGCAAGGCCACGTAATCGGGATGATTTCAATTGGCGACTTGATGCGGCATTTACTAAACCAGCAATCGCAACAGATCGATCAGCTCGCCAAGCATATCGGCACGACCACTTAAGCGCTTGGCGGAGCGACTCAAGAGGCTTGGCGGAGCGACTTAAGCGTTTGGCAAGACGTCTTAGGAACCTTCTTGCTTGGTTTGATGGCCGCGTGAAGCGGACTGAAGCAAGATCTGCTCAAGTTTTAGTTTTTCTTTTCTTACTTTGGCTGCATAACCTTGGTCGTGGGCCATGCGAGCAGCACCCACGTAATGCTTGAGCGCTAAGTCCACCGAGCCATGCCTTGTGAGGTGTTCCTGAAGAATCTGGGCGCCGATGCGAATATTGGTGGCAAAGTCAAAGGCAGCAGATGCGCCTCCAAACGGATCAAACCTTGCCGAATGAACGCTGGTACGCACTTGCATCAGTCCCTGCGCCCCCCTATTGCTCTGAGCCATGGGATCAAAGCGAGACTCAACGGCAATGATGGCAAGTAAGAGCAAAGGGTCGAGTTGCAATTGCTTACCAACAAGTACTGCTTCGTGCACCACCGCACGCGCCATATTTGGCTTTGATCTGAATTGTTCAACGATATAATTTGCAATTCGATCTCGCTGGCTTGGGTCAAGAGGTCGAACGGCCTTCGCCAAGGGCTTAGCCGCCTGGCCAGTGTGTACTACTGACACGCTAGGTCGATAGCGTAACGTCCTGGCAGCGTCATATGCGGCATCGGCAACTTGTTGGTCAGTATCCCCATTACTTGTTCGCTGATTCAAATCGGATTCGCTCGGATCAGACTTTGCCAGATCACTGATCCGCCCTGGCGCTGCCATGGTTGGTTCGGTCTCGGGCAAGTCTGCAATGACTTGACTGTCAGTTGCCTTTAGCCAGCCAAAGCCCGAAGCTTCTTCTTCGATGAAGGGCGTCACTAAGCTGGCGGTCAAGGCAAGACCAAGAACGGGCACAGCGCGCCTGTACCACTTGGATTCAACGCGTGGCAGCTTGAATTGATTGGTGATCGACCTGAGCCTTTCGCCGACTGGCACGTTCGCTTGGTCCGTCGGTGGCAGCGCCTGCTCATGCACCGCGAGGATCGCTTGCTCGATCGTTTGGCGAAGGTCCGGATCATGATGCAGCAACGACTCATCCTTGCGCATCCGGTCATAAATTTGTAGAGCCGCCTGATGCTGCTGCATCGCCACAAAGGTTTTCGCCCTCCCAAGATGAGCCAGCACATAACGGGGATCAAAACCCAGTGCGCGTTCAAAAGAAATTAGGGCCTCGGCATGCAAACCAAGCTCCAACAACGCCTCCCCGCGATGAACGAAGGCGCGGGCATAGTCCATCGGCGAGACCGGACGACTCATATACTGCTTGACCGAATCCTGGCGACTTCGATTCGATCGTTGCGT
>JALQWJ010000232.1 GCA_023258775.1 Burkholderiaceae bacterium
CCGCTTCGGAATGATTGACATCTGCATCAGGGTGTTTAACGCCGCCTTGGTCCCTTTGAGCAGGCGGGGATGGTTCGCCCTGTCCCAGGAAGTTTGGCGGCATTTGAAGCGTTCGCCCAAGTAGATCCCATACCTGAGCGAGCAGCTGCTGTAAGACTCGACGGGTCAGCCAAAGTTGCACCGCGCCATCATGATCGGTGCCCAGACGTAGCCAAAGCCGATCCTCTGAGTCGCTGAAACCAACGGTAAGCGTTCGGGCCTCGAGCATCAACCCTGTTGTGTTCCCTGCATACCTGTTTTAAAAGGATCTTGAAGGTCAAGCGCGCTCAGCGCTCGAGCTTCGATTCGATCCGCGAAAGCATGCTTCGCAACTCCGACATTTCGTTATGCATCATTTGCACCTCGGACTGCAATCGCTGAGCCCGATCCTCTAGCTTTGCATTAGATGCACTCACAGAATTCAATCGCTCCAAAAGCGTGTTCACCATCATGCTTGATAGCTCGCCAGCTTTTACCAAAGGTTCAACATCCCGTCGAATCACCGAAACCGCTTCAACAATATGCTGCTCTTTAACCGACTCGGCGCGAGATTGTTCGACCTGAGAAGAGAGCACATCAAGCTTTGAGAAAGCATTTTCGAGCCCCTGGAGGCCCGCACGAATCCTCGTCACCTGATCTTCAACCTTACCGGAGCTAAGTCCGAGGGTTCGCAAGCGCTCCGATACGGTTTCGATCTCGTTGCTCCGTGCAAGCGGCCCAAACTCCCGACGCATCTCACTCATTGCCTGATCGAGGTGCCTTGGCCTAAGTGCTTCGGCGCGCATCGATTCACTCAAACCCATGACCGCATCGACACGTTGCAAGCTTTGATCGACCCGTTCGGTCAAGCGATCAGTGTGCGCGCGCAATTCGTTGAGTTGCGTGGCAGCCATATCGCTGGGCGGCACCAAGCGATCCTGCAAATCACCGATGGCTGTTCTTACCCGATCTTCAAGCGCACTAAGACCGGAATCACGAACCACACCGTAGAGCTCGCGGCGAATGTCAGAAACGGCCTGCTCGATTGCTAGAGAGACAAGCGACTGAAGACGACCTTGCGCATCTTCGGTACGCTCAGCAAGCTTGTCTTGCTGGGACAACATGCCCATAACCCGATCGAGCACAGTGTCGAGGCCAGCGCCTAGACGCTCCTGCAGGGCGTTGACAAGATTGGTGACCCGCTCAAGTCCAATGTTTTGGTCACTGATTCGGGTGCGCAAGGTGTCAGTGCGGACGCTTTCCAAGGCAGCAGTCAGGTGGTCGAGCTTACCCATCGCTGCTTCGCTTCGCTCGCTGAGCTTCTCAGTGACCAGCGAAATGCCGAACAAGCGGCTGTTACCACTCTCGACCAAACCTGATAGCTCATCTTTCACTGAAACCAGCGCTGCACCGAGCTGATCCTTGGACATGCCAAACTTCGCCGAGAGCCTGTCCTGAAGGGTCTGCAAGTCGATGTTACGCGGCACGGACTCAAGCTCACGTCGGACATCAGCAACGACTTGCTCGATGTGGCGCGGACGCAGCATATCGGTGCGTAATTGGTCAAGTAAAGGCTGCAAAGCCTCTAGCTGCATGAAGCCTCGTTCGCTGCGTGTGACGATTTGTTCGAGCGACTGATCAAATCGCTCAGTCAATGCATTGGTGAGCTGCTCCTGAAGTTGCCTGACGTCATTGAACTCGGCACTGAGACTGCGTTGGGCGTCCGCGTTGAGCTGACGAATCAGCTGCTCGGTTTTCTCTTGAAGGCTATTTTGTAAAGACTGGACCTGACTGTGGTTTTGGTCTTGTAACTGTTTGAGAATCGTGAAGTGCTGACGCTGTAGGCTCTGGATTTGCTCATGCAAATCCCGCTCGAGCAGCTCTGACTGTTGATGCTGGCTCTCTGCAAGACCAATCAAGGTCTCATGATTGCGACGAATTAGGGTTTGGGCCTGGTCAAACCATTGTTGTTGCGTGCGTTGGCCAACTTCGTGGTACTGGGTATGCTGATCTCGCTGTTTTTCGAACAGCTGGTTTTGTAATTGGAGCAGCTTATTGTAGCGGTCCTGGCCTGCATCGAGCATTTGCCGAAGCCCATCGCGCTGCGCTGTCGAAATGCTCTCCTGCCCGCCTTGCAACAAGTCCACGAGCTCGCGCTGGCGCTGCTTGCTCGTTTCTTCAAGTTGTACTTGATAACCAACCTGCAACTCTTTAAGTTGACCAATACTTTGGTTAATCAGATCAGCGCGTGCGAGTGGCGATGTCGCCTTCTCCAGATTCTGGATAAGCTGCGAGATGCTCAGACGCAGTAAGTCGTCTTGTTGCGCCGCCCGGTTCAGCAAATCCTCGCGCAAGAGGCTCTGCTGACGAATACCTTCTTCGATACGCTCGGCGATTTGCTGGCTGACGGTGATTTCAAGCACTTGCAAGCGCTGTAAATGCTGTTCAATCAGCGTCTGCAATGCGCCTGACATTTGCTGCAAACGACCGAGGTCAGTCGCAATCAGCTTGGTACTCTTTTCAGCGTAAGCCTGGGTGGCAAGCGGCTGGAAACGACCATCTAGTGATTCTAAGAAGGCATTAAAGTCAACGTTTTTAAGTGACTCTTGGTGCAATTGCTCGATGTAGGGTCCGAGCGTGTCGATCCGGGCAATCGAAGACGCAAAGGTCTGAAAACTAGCCTGCAAGCGAACGATTTGATCCTCGAGTTGCTGGCTGCGACGAGTATCAGACTGGAGCTTCTCAGCGGTTTGGGCAAGTGACTGAATCTGTCCACCAAATCCCGCCACATCGCTCGCCAAGCGCTCAATTCGTCCGATCGATCGAGACAATGAAGTAAGTTGCTCAGAAGAGCGGCGAAATGCTAATGAGGTTTTGGCTAGCTCGGCGAAATTTTCACGCATCGAAGCCTGGCCGCCTGTAATCTTCTCAATATGAT
>JALQWJ010000233.1 GCA_023258775.1 Burkholderiaceae bacterium
GGCCGCGAAGCCCTATGAAGGAGAATCAGCCGATGAATGCTTTTCTTATGAAGTTCCTTGTATTGCTCAGCCTCATGCTAAGTGCATGCAGCAGCGTTGATGTACAACGTTATCAGCAAGAACAACCCAGGCTAGAACTCAAGCGCTATTTGAACGGTGATTTGCGTGCATGGGGCATGTTCACTGACCGATTTGGCGAAGTCGTCAAGCGCTTTGAGGTGAGGATGAAAGGCAGCTGGCAGGGTAATAGAGGTTTATTAGAAGAGGATTTTATTTATAGCGATGGGACCAAGCAGCGGCGGGTCTGGCAAATTGAGGAAATTGGGCCTGGCCAGTACCGCGGCAAAGCTGAGGATGTCATCGGTGAAGCGATCGGGGAAGCCTCAGGAAACGCTTTGCGTTGGCGCTATACCCTCGCCCTTCCCATTGAGGGACGTATCTGGCATGTGCAGTTTGATGACTGGATGTTTTTGATTAACGATCAGGTCATGATCAACCGCGCGACGATGAGTAAATTTGGTATTGAACTTGGCGAAGTGACCTTATCGTTTCACAAGGATTGATCGTGAATCCTCCAATCCGGTCCTGGCTAGGCCTACGCATCTGGATTGTTGGAGCGTCCTCGGGCATTGGTGCGGCATTAGCGAAAGAACTTGCAAGACAGGGGGCTGAGTTAATCTTAAGTGCCAGGCGGCTTGCTCCCATGCAAGCGCTTGGTATTGAACAGGCAAATCTTGTTGCGCTTGATGTGTGTGATCAGGCCCAATGGTTAAAGGCCTCTGAGCAAGTTCTGGCAGGGGATAAGGTCGACCTGATAATTTGGATGGCTGGCATTTATCGACCGGTGAGTAGTACGAACTATCGGCTAAACGATGTACTTGCAATGACCCAAACCAATTATCTTTCTTTGCTCTATGCATTAGATCAGTTACTGCCCTATTTTCTCAACCGATCTAAATTAAAGCCCAGACCGGTATCGGGGCTTGTGATCGTATCGAGTGTCGCGGGCTATCGCGGTCTGCCTAAGGCTTTAGCCTATGGACCCAGTAAGGCCGCGCTCAGTCATTTGGCCGAGGTGCTTCACCTCGAACTTAGCACCGAAGGTATTGGCGTTTGGGCCGTACACCCCGGCTTTGTTCAAACCCCAGCCACGGCGATCAACGACTTTCATATGCCAGCGCTGATCAGCGCTGAACAGGCAGCGCGCGAGATTGTTCGAGGTCTTGAGCGATCTGCCTTTGAGATTCACTTTCCCAGGCGTTTCACCCTGCTAATGAAGTGCCTTCGCTGGTTACCGGATAGGCTGTACTTCGCACTGCTAAGACGCGCACTGAGTGGCAATGATCCCCGCCAGGGAAAACAATGATCACAATGCCAGCCTTGCTTTCCGCTGATCGCGCAGCAGACATGGGCGAAAGGCTTGCCAAGATCAAAACCTTTTACGAAACACTGAGTCCCGATTCGCTTGATCAGATCGGTGAACTCTACGCACCCAATGCGCGCTTTAAAGACCCCTTTCAGTCGGTCCAAGGTCAGGGCGCGATAAGAGGCGTCTTCGAACATATGTTTCAACTACAAGCAACATCTCGTTTCATCGTTGTCGGCATCACCCAGTCTGTCCCCGAGACTGTGCCTGTCCCCGAGACTGTGCCTGTGCCAGAGTCCATATCCGGTGCGCAGGCCTGTCTTCGCTGGATTTACTGGCTTGAACTACGGGGCAAGCCAGTGAGCATTGAAGGGTGTTCGTGGCTTTGTTTTGATGCGGCGGGCTACATCGTTGACCATCGCGACTATTGGGATGCTGCTGAAGAACTTTACGAAAAAATCCCTGTCTTATCGTGGCTGATGCAATGGCTACGACGCAAAATTGCGCCGGGCTGATAGACTCGTGCCGAGGCGCAGCGTCTAGGCTGCAGACCATACATAGCCGCGGAGACTTCATATGCTGTACCCGGAATTGTTTCGTTCGCTCGAATCGGTCCGTTGGTCGATGGAAAGCGATATTCCCTGGGATCATTTCGATGCCGATCGCTTATCCGACGAGCAAGCGCGCACGATCAAAATGAACGCCATTACCGAATGGGCTGCCCTACCCGCGACCGAAATGTTTTTGCGCGATAACCGGCATGACAGCGATTTTTCAGCCTTTATGTCGGTCTGGTTTTTTGAAGAGCAAAAGCATGCCTTGGTACTTATGGAGTACTTGCGCCGCTTTAGGCCAGAATTGGTGCCCAGCGAAGATGAGCTTCACGCGGTCCGTTTTGAGTTCGACCCCGCGCCACCACTCGAAACCTTGATGCTGCATTTCTGCGGCGAAATTCGTCTTAACCACTGGTACAGACGCGCTGCCGAATGGCACACCGAACCCGTTATTAAGCATATTTATGAGGTGATATCTCGGGACGAAGCCAGGCATGGCGGCGCGTATTTGCAGTACATGCGGCGTGCGATCGGTCAGGTTGGTGATCAGGCCAGAAGCGCCTTTGCAAAAATTGGCGTGCTTATGGCGAGCGCCAAGCGACAAAGCAAGGCCTTGCATCCGACTAATTTGCACGTCAACAGGGACTTGTTTCCCAAGGACACCATACAAAGCCGGCTACCCGACCCAAGTTGGCTCGAACGCTGGCTTGATCAGCAGATAAGCTTTGATGCGCATTGGGAAGACAAAGTGGTGGGGCGCATTCTGCATAACTTATCTTTACTCTTCGGCAAGTCCTTTGCCAGTGTTCAGGAGTTGAACCGCTACCGTAAAGAGCTTAGCCGTGGGCGGGGTGAGCATTTTGGCGCAGCCAGCGCGCTTTGAATCGAAGATCCTCGATCCGCTTAAGCTCGAGGACTTCGCAAGGATTTGCCCGCGTCCGCTTGTTTTTACCAATGGGGTTTACGACCTGCTGCATCGAGGCCACGTAAGTTTGCTCGATGCAGCAGCCCAGCAGGGCCGCTG
>JALQWJ010000234.1 GCA_023258775.1 Burkholderiaceae bacterium
AGAAGTTTTCGCGACCGTTGGCCTGGCTACACCCTTTGCATCCTGAGTGCCCAAGAGGATTTACCTTCGCTTTGGAGGATGAAGCCCAAGCGACGTGTGCCATTGATGAATGGCGCAATCCCTTGCCGCTTTTTCATCTTCCCGCTCTACCAACAAAAGGCATTGCCCTTAGCCGCAGAGCCGCCTTTATCTGAGCTTACCGAGCCATCAAAGCATTGACCCCATCGAAGCACTGACCTCATCAAAGCGTACTGAGCCCATCATGAAAGCGCGACCGCCCACAGATATTGCATTCGTGCTTCAAGAAGCACGCGATAAGGTACTTGCACGGATCCAACATGCTGCATCCACGCGTGCTGACTTTACTGGGCTTGCTTCCCCACAACTTCTCGCGGTTAGCAAAACCTTTCCGGCCGAATCGGTGCTGGCTTTGGCGCAATCTGGCCAGCGAGACTTTGGCGAGAACTATGTTCAGGAAGCAGTCGAGAAATTGATCGCCTGTCGGCAGGCTAATCCCGCGCTTGATCTTTGCTGGCACTTCATTGGTCCTCTACAGTCCAACAAAACCAGGCTTGTTGCTGAACATTTCGACTGGGTCCACAGCGTTGATCGGCTCAAAATCGCTCAGCGACTCAACGAACAACGTCCGCCTGAACTGCATCCCCTGCAGATTTGCATTCAGGTCAATATTTCAAAAGAATCCACGAAAAGCGGCATCCAAGCCGATGAAGTGCCAGAGCTTGCGCTCGCCCTTATCAAGCTGAAAGGGCTTAAGTTGCGTGGTCTGATGGCCATCCCGCAAGCTAATGACGATCCGAGTGCGCAAACCAGCGCTTTTGCGGCGCTTCGCGAATGTTTGCTTGCAGCGAACCGCGTGCTCGGTCCCGATGACCAAATGGATCACTTATCTATGGGTATGTCCGCAGACCTTGAGCTGGCTGTGGCTCAAGGTGCAAGCTGGCTGAGGGTTGGTACTGCGATTTTCGGGCGTCGGGTCGTTCAATCGACCACTGATGCAGACTCGACCAACTAGGCCATTGCTTTGACAGCAGCAGACAGGCGACTGATATAGCGTGCTGCTGTATTCTTGTGGAGAATATTCTTGTCTGCGATGGAGGCGATCACGCTTTGCGAAGCCGACAATTGCGCTTGAGCCTTGGCTTTGTCACCGGCTTCGATCGCTTTGCGTACAGCCTTAATTGCCGTGCGATAACGGGAGCGAAGCGATGTATTGTGCGCGTTGCGTTTAACGTCCTGGCGGGCACGTTTGCGTGCCGAAGCAATGTTAGCCATGTGTTGCGAATCCTCAGCGAAATCTTAGATTATACATGTCATTGTTCCGTTCGGCTGCTCTGATAAGCCTCCTCACCCTGATTTCGCGCATCACTGGTTTGTTACGCGAAAACCTGACCGCGGTGCTCTTTGGAAGCAACGCGATGACTGATGCCTTCTTTGTCGCTTTTCGGCTGCCGAATTTGTTGCGACGATTGTTTGCAGAAGGGGCATTCTCCCAGGCTTTCGTCCCAATGTTGGCCCAGGCCCGACAACAAGGCAACGAGGTCGCCTACCAGCGATTCATCGATCAAACCGCAAGCCTCATGTTCTGGTTTCTCTTTGGCTTATCGGTGCTTGGGGCAATCGCTGCGCCAATGCTTGTGTGGATGATGGCCGGCGGCCTGGCAACTGAGGCCCAGGCGATGATGGCTGCAACTGAAATGGCAAGGTGGATGTTTCCCTATATTTTGCCTATATCGCTCGTGGCCTTTGCCAGCGGGGTCTTACACGCAGAAGGCCGCTTTGCAACCCCAGCGTTCACACCCGTGCTCTTAAATCTTTCAATGATTTGCGCAGCGATTGCCTTTCATGATCGCGTCGATCCGCCAGTGTTTGCCTTAACAATCGGTGTTGTCATTGGTGCTGTCATGCAATTGGCCTTGCAGTGGTGGGCTTTGGCGCGTATTGGGCGCAGGCCAAGGCTAGCAATTCGTTTGCACGCCTTGCGCGAGGCCTGGCAATCGGCAGCCACTCGAACCATGCTTGCGCGCATGGCTCCGGCGGTACTTGCTGTTTCCGCAGCACAAATCAGTTTGATTTTTAATACTCATATCGCTTCAACACTTGGACCAGGCCGAGTCTCTTGGGTGTCCTTTGCCGATCGGCTGATGGAGTTCCCCACGGCCTTACTTGGTGTTGCGCTGGGTACGGTGCTTCTTCCCGGACTTTCCAAAGCCAGCGCTGCCAATGACCATATGGGTTACAGTAAACAGCTCGACTGGGGATTGCGTTTAAGCGTCTTACTTGCCATCCCTGCAGCGATCGGCTTATGGCTGCTTGCGGAACCGCTGACAGCCGTGCTCTACCACTACGGGCGATTTTCCCAACACGATGTGGTGATGACGGCGCAAGCAGGGGCCGCCTATGCACTCGGTCTGCTCGGTCTGATCGGCGTAAAAGTGCTCGCACCAGGCTTTTATGCCCAGCAAGACGTACGAACACCGGTAAAGATTGCGCTGGGCATGTTGGTCCTCACTCAGACGCTCAACTTGATCACCGTCCCCTGGTTTGAACACGCAGGTCTAGCGCTGTCAATCTCAGTGGCTGCGCTGTGCAATGCCTTGCTTTTGTTGCTCGGCTTGTTGAGCCGCAAGCTTTACATGCCTGAAGCCGGGTGGCTCAAGTTCTTAGGGCAGGTACTCGGCGCAAGTCTGGCCATGTCTGCACTGCTCGGGTGGTCAGCGCAGCAAGGGTGGCTTCAGTGGCAGGCGATGGCTGTGTCACCCTGGCTTCGCGCCTTTCATGTGCTTTGGGTCATTGTTGCAGCCGCGGCGATTTATTTTACTTGCCTGCGCTTACTCGGCCTTCGTTTAATGCAATTTATAAAACCTTAGGATAAGCATGATCGATTCACTCACATTTTTTGGGGGCGGCAATATGGCATCG
>JALQWJ010000235.1 GCA_023258775.1 Burkholderiaceae bacterium
AGCATGGCCAGATCGTCCAGCCCATGCTGCTGGGATCTTAGGTGTTCGAGTTTGGCCTTCGCAAGCCTACACCCGGGTGACGCTCGAACTCGAGCAGCGGCTCGTCGTGCAGCATCAACTACTCGAAAGCCCGCTGCGCCTTGTCATCGACTTACAGGACTTACAGATCGACAACGCGCTCCGGCAATTGCCCTCGATCATTCCTTCCGACGACCCTTGGATTGCCCAACTACGAGTTGGACAGTTCCAGCCTCGGATCGTGCGCTTGGTTTTTGATTTGAGGCAATCGGTTCGAGTGGAAATCTTTGAGTCGCTACCCGTTGGACCTTACCAGCGTCGCTGGATGATTGATTTACATCCCGAGCGCGAACCTGATGCCTTGCAAGCCCTGCTTTATCGACGTTTTGCAGCCAGATCAGAGGAACCAGGGCTTGAACAACTGATTGAAGATCTGGCCAAGCGCGATACGGATCGCAAAGATGGCGCAGCTCGTACCAAGCGTCCGGCACCAAGTCCAGCAATCGCAGAGGGCAGCCAGGCGGTCGGAACAACTTCGGGTTCGGCAAACCCAGCTAGCGGTATGGCTGACCCAGCAGCAGGACCGAAAAGTCCGCCCACGGGATCAACAACAACGGCAGGCCAAACAACAAGGTTGGCCAGTTCATCCGTGTCAAACCTTGCCGCTCGCATCATTGCAATTGACGCAGGCCACGGCGGAGAGGACCCGGGTGCGATCGGGCCAAGCGGGCTCAAAGAAAAAGATGTTGTTTTGGATGTGGCGCGCAAGCTTGCCGAACGACTTGCGGGCGATCAGGGCTTACGTCCCGCCTTAATCCGGGAATCAGATTATTTTGTCCCACTGGGGCAAAGGGTTCGCAAGGCGCGAGCCTTGAAGGCCGATTTGATGCTTTCAGTCCACGCCGATGCGTTCACTGAGCCACGCGCCCGCGGGGCGTCGGCCTTTGTCTTGGCCGAGGGCGCGGCAAGCAGCGCAAGCGCTCGCTATCTTGCACAAAAAGAAAATGCGGCCGATGAACTGGGCGGCGTCGACTTGCGTCGTCGCGACAAGGACGCCACACGTATTTTGCTGGAATTAAGTACACGTACACAGATTCGCGAATCATCTGAGCTAGCCAGCCTTTTGCTGGGCCAACTTGGCCGCATAGGGCAGTTGCATAAGTCCAAGGTCGAACGTGCAGGCTTTGCAGTATTAAGGGCCCCTGATGTGCCCTCGGTTTTGGTCGAAACCGCCTTTATCTCAAACCCTGAAGAAGAGCAGCGATTAGCCGATCCCGGCTATCGTGATCAATTAGCAGACGCCTTGCACCTTGGGATCAAGCAATACCTCGTCGCGAACGCCACCATTGGCGCAAAACCTCGATAACAGCCGGTATCCCGGGCACCACAATTAATAACAAAGTCACTAAGGAGAAGTTAGCTTGAACCCACGCTGTGTTGCCTACCGCATAACCCAGTGTACAAAGCCCCAGCACCCAAATCAGTGCGCCGACGATGTTATAAATCACAAAACGTTTGCGATTCATGGCGGCAACGCCTGCAACAAAAGGCGCAAAGGTTCTTATAAATGGCAGGAATCGTCCGATAATAATGGTGACTGCCCCATAACGATCATAGAAGCTTTGGGTGCGCTCAAAGGACTCACGATGGAACCAACGCGAGTTTTCCCAAGCGAATACTTTCGCGCCTAACTTACGACCAACTGAGTAATTGACGAAATCGCCAAGGATTGCTGCCAAACTAAGTAACCAGCAAAGCGTGAACAGGTCCAAGCCGCCCAAACCTGCGATGGCACCGGCGACAAAAAGTAGTGAATCGCCGGGCAAAAAAGGCATCACCACCAAGCCTGTTTCAACAAAAATAACGGCAAAAAGCGCTGCGTAAATCCAAGGCCCCCAAGCTTGCGCCATGGCGGCCAAGTGTTTGTCGAGGTGCAACAAAACATCAATTACCCAGCTTAGATCCATAGGTATCGATCTTAAGCGATCGGTAATATCCCCGCGGCTTGCTAGCATTGGGCTATGAAACCACCCACCCAGTCGGATCACCCAACAAAGACTTGATCATGAGCGAACAAGCGTCTGAGGCCGCGAGGCGATCGATCCTACCTTTGCCCGATGTCCTGATTAGCCAGATCGCTGCAGGCGAGGTGATTGAAAGGTCCGCTTCGGTCGTTAAGGAGCTGCTTGAAAACGCCCTTGATGCAGCAAGCCGCCACATTGAGTTAAGGATTGAAGACGGTGGCATGCAACGCATCGTGGTGAGCGACGACGGCAATGGCATACCCCCTGATGAGCTTGCGCTTGCTCTAACGCGGCACGCAACGAGCAAGATCCGCAGCCTTGAAGAACTCGAACAGGTGCATAGTCTTGGATTTCGCGGCGAGGCCCTAGCCTCGATTGCTTCGGTCGCCAGAACAATACTGCGATCGCGCAGCACTCAGGATGAACATGCCTGGAGCCTTGACTCAACAACAGGCGAAATTGAGCCTGCATCAGGCGCAAAGGGTACGCGGGTTGAAGTCATCGATCTTTATGCGGCAACCCCAGCAAGGCGTAAGTTCCTTAAATCTGCAGCCACAGAGGCCGGTCATTCGATTGAAGCGCTCAGACGTGTGGCGATTGCTCATCCTGAGGTCAGCTTTCGGGTGCAGTCCGAGCAACGCGTGGTCCTGGCCTGGCCAAGTCAGACGTGGCAGCAACGCGTGCGCAGCGGTATGGGTGCGGATGCGGATCACGCCGATAGCCTGATTGCCTTTGATTCTGGCGATACCGCCGTGCTGCGCCTCTATGGATTGCTCGGCCATCCAGAACGTGCTAAATCGCGAAGCGATAAACAATATTTCTATGTCAACGGTCGCTTTGTACGCGATCGATTGCTGCAAGCAGCCATGCGAC
>JALQWJ010000236.1 GCA_023258775.1 Burkholderiaceae bacterium
CCGCCAATGCCTTGCACAATCCCGCCTCGAATTTGCTCATCAACAAGCATTGGATTGATGACCGTGCCACAATCTTCAACGCACCAATGTTTGAGCAACTTCACAAAACCTGTATCGATATCCACTTCAACATAAGACGCCTGAATACCGTTCGTGAACGTAAAGCCATACTCTCTGGGCGTGTAGTGACGAGTGACCGTCAGCTCAGATTGAAAACCCATCGGAAGCGTATCGGGTCTGAAGTAAGCAACCCTGCCAAGTTCAGCCAGATCAAGCTTGACCTCAGCGCTTAACTTATTCACCACCGCGTTATCACGCACATCAAGGCTTGCTTTGTCCTGTTGCAAGATAGCCGCTGCAATATCCAAGATATTAGAACGTAATGCCTTACCCGCCTGCAAGACTGCCTCACCACCAATGCCAGCACCTCGCGAGGCCCAGGTTCCGCCACCATAGGGCGTGACTGCAGTATCGCCGGTTATTACACGTACTTTATCAACGCTCACACCAACCGCCGTGGCAGCGATCTGGGTAAACACCGCTTCGGTACCTTGGCCTTGTTCGGTCACACTCACCAAAACCTGAACCATACCCGCTGGATCAAGTCGAAGCGTGGCACCATCCTGTGCCGAAATCCTGGCACCCCCGACACCGTAAAACGCAGGCGATGGGTTGGTAACTTCAATCATGGCGGCCAAGCCAATTCCCCGATAAATACCTTGCTCGCGCAAGCTCGCTTGTTCAGCACGCAAGGCCTGATAGTCCATGAGTGCCAATAGGCGATCAAGACTTTGGTGGTGTGATAATTTTTCAAACTTAACGCCAGACGGGAAACTATAAGGGTATTGATCATCAGCAATCAGGTTGATACGGCGCATTGCTGCAGGATCCATACCCAAGACTCTTGCCGCCTCATCAACAATGCCCTCAGTCAGTGCAACCGCAATTGGGTGGCCGACTGCGCGATACTGACAAGTCACATTCTTATTGGTGAAAACCACATCGAGTTTTGCCCGGTATTGCTGATGTCGGTAAGGACCACCCGTGAGATTTACCACCTGATTTCCCTCGATACCACTGGTACGTGGGTAAACCGAGTAGGGGCCAATCGCGGTTAAATCTTCCAAATCAAAGGCAAGTATTTCGCCATTGCTTTTGCAAGCCAAGCGCACCGTGGCCTCATGTTCGCGTGCATGAATATCGGTTAGAAACGATTCAGCGCGATCTGCCTGAAACTTGACCGGTCGCCGCAACATCACCGACAGGGCCGCCGTGGCCATCTCGTCAGCATAGACATGCACTTTAATCCCGAAGGATCCGCCAACGTCTTTACATATGACGCGAATGTTTGACTCAGGTATGTCGAGATGACGCGAGAAAATATCTTGCATCATATTTGGCGCTTGGGTTGCGTGATAAACCGTCAAGCTGTGATCGGCTGGATTGTAGTCAGCCAAAATCGCTCTTGGTTCGTTACAAACACCAGTATGTCTGCCGAAACGATAGGTTTTCTCAACGACCACATCGGCGGCAGCCCAAGCTGCATCAAAACCCTCAGTCTTAAGTTCGCGATGAAAACAAATATTGTCGCCCAGCTCAGGGTGAACCAGTGTCTTTCCCTCAATTGCTTGACGCATATCGCTCACAACAGGCAATAGCGCCCATTCGGCTTCGATGAACTCAAGCGCATCCTCAGCCTGCCATCGACTTTCTGCCACGACCGCGGCAACAGCTTCGCCCTGCCAGCAAACACGGTCTATTGCAATCGCATGCTGGGGGGCTGATTTGATACCCTTTAGATGTCCAAGCACACCGACCCAGGGGGTGCAATAAACTGCAATTTCTTGCCCGTTAAAGACTGCAATCACCCCCGGCCGCTTTCTTGCCTTCTCGAGATTGAGCATTTTGATTTGAGCATGCGCATGTGGACTGCGAAAAAACACCACATGAGCAAGCCTTGGCAGGCGCAGGTCATCGAGGTAGCTGCCGCGACCTTGTAGCAACTTTTTAGCACCAGTTCGCGGAATGCTCTGGCCAATATAACCGTTTTTGAGCTTAGATTGTTCTAATATTGTCGGTAATTCAGATCTCGCGTTCATAACGACACCTCCGATGCGCTCACCGTGCCCGATGTGCTTGGTGCAAGCGATTCCTTAGCGCTACCCAAGCTATTGGCAGCACCCAATGCCTTGCTGCGCCGAATCGCGGTTTCTATCGCATCCACAATGGCCTGATACCCCGTGCAGCGGCAATAATTTCCCGACATGTATTCGCGGATCACCTCTCGACTCGGTTCGAGCAGCTCCTGCATCAAGGCTCTCGCCGTTAAGAGCATGCCTGGGGTGCAAAAACCGCATTGCATAGCGTTATGTTCAAGAAAAGCCTGTTGCAGGATGGCCAACTGGCCAGAATCTGATAGGCCTTCAATGGTTTCCACCGCCTTACCTTGTGCCTGAACCGCAAGCGTGAGGCAGCCGCGAACGAGCTCGCCATCGACAATCACTGAACAAGCCCCGCAAACCCCGTGCTCGCAGCCCAGATGCGAGCCGGTGAGACCCAATTCCTCCCTCAGGAAATCAACCAGATGTTGGCGTACCAGCACCTCGCGTTCAATCCGTTGGCCATTCACCTCAAGCTGAATCCGCATGCGCTGTTCAACAGCACCCGTTGCAGAGGCACTCGTGCCGAATACAGAATCAGTCATTCGCGCGTACTCCTTTGTTTGATGCTAATGACGCAAGCACACGACCAAGCAAAACTTTGGCCCAATGCAGTTTGGTTGCCGCCTTAGCTTGCAAATCGTCGGGAGGGGATAAATCATCATCAAGTGCTTGTTGCGCCGTCCGAATCGTTTGCGAATCAATCTGTTGACCAATAAGGCAAGCGATTGCATTTGTGGCGAGCATCGGTCGA
>JALQWJ010000237.1 GCA_023258775.1 Burkholderiaceae bacterium
CTTGTTGGAAGCCGCCGGTGTTACGACTTCCTTCACAATCAGCTTTAAGGCATCGGCAATCGGCTGCAGCAAACCCATCGGACCCACCCGATTAGGTCCAAGCCGGATGTGCATGTAGCCAAGTAGCTTGCGCTCCCAAAGCGTGAGGTAGGCCACGCACAAGAGCAGCGGAAGCAGAACCCCAACAATCTTCACCAAGGTCCAAACCACAGGCCAGGCTGGCCCGAGAACCGTCTCGCCCTGGCTTGTGATGGTTTGCAAAAGATCGTTCATGCCGCACCCGCCGTCGACAGGTGTGCTGCTGCCTGTGTTGCAGAACCCGCTAAGGTCGACCCGGGCGCCGTCAAGTCCGATGCTTGATCAGGCAAGGGACCAAGTAAACGCACGCTGAGTTGGTTGCTGCTGAGTGCTAGCGTACGGTTGGCATCAAGCGCCATCGGCATGCGTAAAACACCAGGCAACACCGATGCATCAGCATAGGCTGCTACTGTCATTTTGACGTGGCCGTCAGAAACTTCAACCATGGCGGCTCTTACCGAGCCCCCATTAGCGGCCGGAAGGCTTGAATTTGTCGCTGCAGCATTTAGCCGATGCAGTGCGCCAGGATTCATTCGCAAGGCAGGCAAACGAGCGTCGCGGGTCATTTGCAAGCTTGCCGCCCGACGGACCACGCCATCGCAGGCGTAAATAGGGACCTCGGCGAGCCGCTCGAAAGAATCTTGGGATGAGAGGGATTCCGTTGAGGTATCAAAGAGACCGCTCACATGATGAACTTTGTTACTCAATGCACAAGCGTCCGCTTTGGCAAAAGCACTAACTCGTAAATCCTCAATGGTTTCAAATGCTAAGGAAGGGATTTGCAACAAGTCTGCCAATACCCTCAGAACTTTCCAGCCGGGTCTCGACTGCGCAAACGGCTTCACGACGGCGCTATAAGACTGACGCCGACCTTCCATGTTGACAACCGTACCTGATGTCTCGGTGAACGCAGCAATCGGCAGCAGGCAATCGGCATACTGCATCATTGCCTCGCTGCGATAAGCGCTCATCGCAATCACCGTATCCGCAGCAGACATTGCAGATAAACACCCATCGGCAGCGGCATGATCGAGCTCGGGCTCAACCTGATAAAGCACATAAGCCTTTTTCGCCTGCGCCATCAATTGCTTAGCGTTTGCCTGCTTACTTGCTATCGACTGCAAACCAAGTTGCCAGGCACCCACCGCGTTGGCACCTTCAACCAAAATGCCGAGGCGTGCATCACAATGCTCTGCAATAGCCTGTGCAAGCGCATGAATTCGGCCAAAGTATGGGTTGCTCTTTGCGGCTGAACCGATCCAAACCGCTTTGCGCCCGCCTGATTGCAGTGACTGTGCGATCGATTTGGCAATCTGCATTTGTTCTGCCGAAGCCGAGACAGCAAGACGGTCGACCCAGTCCTTCATATCTGGAGCAACCGCTGGCATCGGCTTTGCCTCAAGCGCAAGCTGACTTCTTAACTGTTTCAAAATAAGTGCCAACATGCGCGGCCACTGTGACGGCGGGAGCAAAGCCTTATTCGCAAGAGGCATGAGCAAGTCGTCGTCGACGGCATGAAGCATCGATAATGAAAGCCCTTGCTTGGCCGCAGCGCGCACTCTTGAAGCGAGCAAGGGATGGTCCTTACGAAGGAAGCTACCAATCAGCAATAAGCGCTGCAGCTGGTTCACTTCCTCAATTGCCATCCCTAGCCACGGGGCACCACTCAGACCAGGATCAGCAGAAAAATCGATCTGGCGAAGACGACTATCAATCGACGCACCGCCAAGTCCTTGAGCGATCGCCGACAGCATGAAGTGTTCTTCCAGGGAACTGTTCGGCGAAGCGAGTATCCCAATGCTTTGCGCGCCGTGCTGGCTCTTCACACCCTCAAGCGCATGAGCCGCATAGCCAAGCGCAGTTGCCCAATCGACTTCATGCCACTGACCATCTCGCTTTATCATTGGAACGCTTAAGCGATCGCTGCTGTTGAGCCCTTCGTAGGAAAAACGATCGCGATCTGATATCCAGCATTCATTGATCGCTTCGTTTTCCAAGGGCACCACTCGCATGACCTTGTCATGTTTAATCTGCACGACGATATTTGAGCCTAGGGCATCGTGCATTGCTATCGAGCGACGGCGCGAAAGTTCCCAGGTCCGCGCACCATAACGAAATGGCTTGGAAGTAAGCGCACCAACCGGGCAGAGATCAATCATATTGCCCGAGAGTTCAGAGTCGACCGACCGACCCAGAAAACTTGTGATCTCCGAGTGCTGGCCTCGGTGATTCATGCCAAGCTCCATGACACCGGCAACTTCTTGGCCAAAACGCACACAACGGGTGCAATGGATACAACGGCTCATTTCTTCAGCAGAGACCAGGGGGCCCATGCTTTTGTGAAAGACGACGCGCTTTTCTTCACGATAACGCGAGCCTGAACCACCGTAGCCCACCGCAAGATCCTGCAATTGGCATTCACCGCCTTGGTCACAAATCGGACAGTCAAGCGGGTGGTTGATCAACAAAAACTCCATCACCGCTTGCTGAGCCTTCTTGGCCTTCTCGCTCGCGGTTGCTATCTTCATGCCCGGCGCAACAGGCGTAGCACAAGCCGGCAGGGCCTTGGGTGCTTTTTCAACATCGACAAGACACATGCGGCAATTGGCCGCAATCGAAAGTTTCTTGTGATAGCAGAAATGAGGAATGTAAATACCGAGTTTCGTTGCCGCCTGCAAGACCATACTTCCAGGCGCAACCTCGACTTTCTGACCATCAATTTCTACTTCAACCATTGCAGCCTTCCCTTGTCAGTCCTCTGCCCTTGCTGCCCGGAATCAATCGCTTCCAATCAAACATAGGCCGGCACCATACAGGTCTTGTGTTGAAT
>JALQWJ010000238.1 GCA_023258775.1 Burkholderiaceae bacterium
GGATCGCTTTGTGTCGATCGGTCTTTTCAGCGCGCCGATTCCATAAGGCATCTAAGGCATGCGACAAAGCATCAAGGCCACAGTCTCTGGTGAGCGAGTAGGGACAAGCAAGCGTTAACTCATAATCGATCAGTGCTGCATCAGCGTAGCAGGCGGCACCTGTAAAGGATAGTTTTTCCCGTTGCAGCGTTGATCCCCAGACCGTTGCGTAAGCAGTGGCCTCGCTACCAGTGCCCGACGTCGTTGGCATGAGTATCAAGGAACATCGCTTAAAGCGTTCATGGCCCTCAAGCATGCGGTCAAACCAAGCTGCATGATGAAGTGTCTCAAGGTGCTCGCATTGGTCGATGCTTGGAAACCAGCGTACGAGTTTGGCAAGATCCATCACGCTGCCACCGCCTATTGCAATAAGCACAGGATCATCAATGGCTGCTTCATGCCAATGCGACCAAATGAGCTCGCAGCAAGCTCTGGCCTTCTCAATCGTTAACAAACCATCAGGAGCTATTGCAATCGGATAAACCTCGGGCGATGTCGTCACCGTTGCGCCCGGATGAAGCGCTTCACATGGCGTTTGCGCATCGAGTAGTTGCAAGCGAAGGCTTTCAGCTAGACCCTGATCGACTGCTTGCGGATAAAGCAGTAACCAACAGCGATCGATTGGGTAATCATGCTCGCTTAGCCAGCCTGCAAGATGTCTTGAAATCCCAGGGCTTAGGTGAACGGCAAGATTACGGGCTTGCATGGTAAAGGGCTTAAATGACTTTGGCGCGCAACCAGGACGATATCAAGTCAATAATCGATACAGAAACCACAATAATAATCAAGACCGCGCAGGTCTGCGCATACTGAAAACCTCGAATGACCTCATACACAACAACACCGATTCCGCCTGCGCCAACCATCCCGACCACCGAGGCTGAGCGAACATTCGACTCGAATCGATAAAGGGCAAAGGACACCCAAAGCGGCAACACTTGGGGGATAACCCCATAAACCACTTGAACAATTGGATGTGCGCCAGTTGCTCGAATGCCTTCAACAGGTCTAGGATCGATTGCTTCAACTGCGTCTGAAAAAAGCTTGGCTACTGAGCCTGTGGTGTGAACCAATAGCGCAAGTACGCCTGCAAATGGTCCTAATCCAACCGCTACAATAAATAGCATTGCAAACACCATTTCGTTGATGGCACGAAAGGCATCCATCAAGCGCCGAATAGGGTGATACACCCAAGGCGGAACCATATTCTCGGCGCAAAGCAGGCCAAGTGGCACTGCAAGCACAATGGCCGTCACGGTTCCCCAAAGTGCGATTTGCATGGTGACTAGCATCTCTCTCGCGTAAAGTTTCCAGTCACGAAAATCAGGCGGGAAAAAGTCGTCGAGAAAGACCTTCATATTCCCCGCGTCGCGCACCAGATCGCCGGGTCTAATCTCAGCGCCCCGCCAGGCATGGGCGAAAACCGCAAGCACCACCGCCCAGCCAAGGTAATAAAGCGGACCATGACGCAACATGGCCTCATGCTGCCTGATTCGTTCGAGCGAGGCAGCAGAGGCCTGCTGTGGAATCACTGCTTAAAACCCACAGACTTTCGGATCGATTCGATGGCTTAAATCAATCACTTAAGTGCCGCCAATTTCGCATCGATCTCGGCAAGTGCTTTGCTCTTTTGCTCGGCACTCATTGAGGCATCGCCTGCGATTTTGGTTCGATCCTTAAAGAGCTCGAGCTGACGGATAGGAATCAGTTGCGCGTTGGAAGATTCACGAAAGCCGCCATAGTTATAAATCTTTCCAAGAATCGCCTTTTCTTGAGGATCCGACTTTGCGTAATTCAGAACAAACTTCTTTATCTTCTCTTTGACGGCTGGATCAAGATCCTTGCGCCACACAAATGGATCGCTTGGAATCAGCGGGCTCTTCCAAAGGATGCGCAATTGTTTGACCAGCTCAGGCTTGGTCCTTTCGAGCTGCTCATAGGTCTCAGTGTTATTCGCCGCAACATCAACCTGCTTGGCAAGTACCGCTTGCATGTTTGCGCCATGATTCGCGTTACGAACCGTTTTGAAGATGTTTCTAGCTTCGAGGTTTCGTTGTGCGAAAAGGTAATACGTGGGTACTAAAAAGCCCGAGGTTGAATTCGGATCGCCAATGCCAAAGTTAATTTGCTTGGCATTGTTATACACATCATCAAGTGTTTTGTACGGTGAATCCACATGGGTCAACAAAAGCGCGTGATAGCCAAAGCTGCCGTCAGCGAACATGACCTGCGCGAAAACCTCAGCGTTTGATCGATCCACGGCTTCCATCGCAGCTTTGTTGCCGTACCAGGCGACCTGCACTTTGTTAAAGCGCATCGCTTCAATCACACCGGCATAGTCGGGCGCGTAAAAGGACTTGATCGTCAAGCCAGTCTTCTTGGCCATATCGGCAAAAAATGGCTCCCAGCGCTCACGCTGAACATTGGCAGAATCGGTTGCGATAATGCCAAAGTTGATTTCCTGGGCAAGGGCAGCACCGGTGGTGCTCGCAACAGCCGAGAGGCCAAGGGCAATCGAAAGACCAAAGCGCTTGAGACGCTTGAAAAGGTAATGGGTTTGGTTCATAAAACTTCCTCAGGTTGATGTCGGTACAACTGCAATAAGAACGCTTCATCAAAAGCGTCCCTAGAAGCGTCGAGAAGGATTTGACCCTCTCGCATCGCGATAATTCGTGGGCAATAGGTTTGCGCAATATGCACTTGGTGCAAGCTCACCAGAAGCGTCATGCCGTGTGCCTGACAAAGACTTGTCATGGAGTCCATCACACGCTTTGCTGACTCTGGATCGAGCGATGCGACAGGCTCATCAGCAAGGAGCACTTTGGCGCCTTGAAGCAAGGCTCTTGCCACTGCG
>JALQWJ010000239.1 GCA_023258775.1 Burkholderiaceae bacterium
GGCGTGATGTCTGCACGTAAGCCTAAAGTCCGACCTGAGAGCTGATCAACGAGCTTAAAGGTTTGTAAATTAAGATCCGATCCCGTTCCAGTTAACAGTGAATCCAAGAACTCCAAGAGCGGCGGGCTAACGAGCTCATAGCCGTAGGATTGATATAGATCGAGGGAGCGACGGCGCAACTCCTCGATCTTGCGAGCCCGGGCTGGCAATACATCAGCAATATCCTCGGGCAGTAACCAACGGTTCATGATGCGATCGTTTAGTTCTTCTTTTGCATGAACCGGAAGAAATCATTGCTTGGCTCGATCACCATCAGGTCTTTCTTATCCTTAAAGGTGTTGCGATAGGCTTCAAGGCTGCGATAGAACTGAGCAAACTGGGGGTCACGGTTAAATGCTTCGGCATAGAGGGCTGTCGCTCGAGCATCGCCCGCTCCCTTGATCCGCTGTGCATCGCGATAAGCGTCTGCCAAAATTACATCGCGCTGACGCTCCGCACTTGCCCGAATCTTGTCTGATTCTGCCGCTCCCGTGGAGCGCAATTCATTAGCCACTCGCTTACGCTCTGCTTCCATTCGGCGATAAACTGAATCGCTAATTTCAGCGAGCAAGTCAATCCGCTTTAGGCGCACGTCGACGATTTCAACACCAATCGCTTTGGCATCGTCCTCCACTTTTTTCTGAATCCCTTGCATCACCTGATCACGCTGCTCTGAAATAATCTCGCGAATGGTGCGTTTGGTGAACTCTTCGTTTAAGGCCGAACGAATCAGCTGGTTCATCCGATCGGTCGCTAGCCGCTCATCACCACGGAAGCTCACGAAGAACTTGAGGGGATCAATAATGCGCCACTTCACATACGAATCCACCAAGAGGTTTTTCTTCTCAGCAGTAATAAAGCGCTCTGCGTCGGGATTATCAATCGTCATGATGCGACGATCAAAGAAGATGACGTTTTGAAATGGTGCAGGTAGCTTGAACTGCAAACCTGGTTGCTCAATCACTCGCACAATCTGACCGAAGGCAAAGACCACGGCAAACTTGCGTTGATCGACAACAAAAATACAGGAACTAATCAAATAGAAAGAAACGATTAGACCCAGAATAAGACCAAGGAGACGATTAGGCATGATAACTTTTTCCTCGATTCTTAACGATCACCACGATCACGACTGCGCAAGCCATCCCGTTTCTCGGGAGTACGCTCCGCAGGGGATGGTGCTGCACTGGGAGCGGGACTAGAGATGGCATTGGGTGAGATGACGCCCGGCAAAGCAGCGCCCTGCAGTTGCGCAGCTTGTTGCGCTTCAGTGGTCACTTGATTAATGATTTTATCGAGCGGTAAATACAACAAGCTATTGCTCTTGGCAGTGTCGACCAATACCTTGGTGACATTGTTGTAAATCTCTTTCATGGTGTCGATGTACATCCGATCGCGCGTTACCTGAGGTGCCTTGGCGTACTCGCTGTAAATTTGTTTGAAGCGCAAGGCATCACCTTCGGCCATCGCAGAAACGCGTGCCCGATAACCTTCAGCTTCTTGGATTAGACGCGCTGCTGTACCTTTCGCACGAGGCAGGATGTCATTGGCATACGCCTCACCCTCACTCTTTAGACGCTCACGGTCTTGACCCGCTTTCACCGCATCATCAAACGCGGCCTGAACTTGCTCTGGCGGTTGCACGTTTTGCACGGTCACGCTAGTCACAAAGATGCCGGTTTTATAACTATCCAAAATAGCTTGAATGGCCAAAGCCAGATCAATCGCAATCTTCTCACGACCTTCATACAACACCGTATCCATCTTGCTGCGTCCCACAATCTCACGCACTGCGGTCTCAGCAGCCTGAACCACAGCCATATCTGGATCGCGATTGTTAAAGAGATACTCCATCGGATCCTTTAAGCGGTACTGAACCGCAAAACGGACATCAATGATGTTCTCGTCTTCGGTCAACATCGACGAATCTTTTTGATTGGTACCCTTAATCATCACCGAGCGACCAACCTCGACCGAACGTACGGCCGACAAGTTCACGGTCTCCGTTGATTGAATCGGCCAAGGCATACGCCAGTTAATACCGGGACGTGCAGTGTAGTCGTATTTACCAAAGGTGAGAACAACACCGGCCTGACCTTCCTGAATCATAAAAAAGCCACTAAATAGCCACACCAGGGACACAATGACTAAGGCACCTAAGCTAGCGGTCTTAGGATTAAAGCCCTCAACATTAAATTGGGGTGGTTTACGTCCACCACCACTCGGGGGCTGTCCGCCACCCGATGGCCGCTTTTTGCCGCCAAAGAGATTATTTAACTTGTCATTGAAATCGCGCCAGAGATCATCAAGATCGGGCGGTCCATTTTCAGGGCGGCGATTACCTTGGGGTTGCTGATTAGGTTGAGCCTGATCACCACCCTCTTTAGGATCTTTATCCCCTTTGGGTGCTTGATGGTTATTTCCCCAGCCTGGATCATTGACGGAGAAAAACCCTTTAAAGTAGTCACCTACTTTATGGAGTGTTTGGCGAATAGTTTCGGGTCGAATGGAAATCAAAATCGGCGGTTTCTGGTCTATCGGTTAATGGTTGGAGCAGATCGCCATGCGCCTTGTGATGTTGGACGTCAGCGTGCTCAACCTTTAGTTTATCAGTCCTGTGTGCAAACTCGCTTAGACACTCGCGCAGCAGGTCTAAACCGATGCCTTCCTGGGCAGACAAAAAGACCTTGTAAGGCACCCCATGAATATCACGTTCAATATGAGGGCCTTTAGTAAAAGTCTGCGGCATCAAATCAATTTTGTTCATCACTTCTAAACGTGGAATGCCATCCGCCCCAATTTCCTTCAGGACCGCTTCAACTTGAGCCTG
>JALQWJ010000023.1 GCA_023258775.1 Burkholderiaceae bacterium
GTGCGTGCATGCATCAAGTGATCGCTACACAAGCTGCGGCAGGCAAACCCCTCCGACTTATTCCTGAGTCGATGTGTAGGGCCACTGCTGCGCAAATTGCCGGTGAGCGTCAGCAAAGCGATCTATTTTTCGGTTCGATAAAAAGGATGCTTGACCGCGATCAGCAAGGCTGGCGGCGTTAGCGCATCAAGCACTCAACCGCTGCGGTGCTCGCTAGTCGTTAGTCGCATCGCTGGCCGCGATTCGGTGGTCGGTATTCGTTATTGCTATTCGCTTGGCGCTGAGGTGGCGGCTACCGCGAGGGCGATTTGTTCGCCCTGCTTGCGTGCAGTCGTCCACTTACCGCCCAGAAGGCTCACGATTTTTCCATGGGTAAGAAGCACCGATTCGCGACTGATGCTGCGCGTACTTTTGGCAGACTGGTTGCGGTCAACGACGAGCGGGCGTAGACCCGCCATGGTCTGGATGATTTCTCGCGGCTCAATCCTCGGACTCACGTAGCGATTGTGTAGCTCGATGAGTTCATCAATCTCTCGCTGTGAGGCCTTGATGGCATCGCTTGGATCTTCAGAGGTTACGGCAACTTCGGTTGTGCCCAATAGCGCGCAGCCCTTGTAGGGGAGGTAGAACACGACTCTGCCGTCATGTTGCTGAAATAAACATCCTGCGCGCAGCGGGCGGTCAACAACCAAATGGCTACCGCGAACTGCCAGTAAATCATAGGGGCTTTCAAGTGCACTGCGTTCTAGTAATCGATGCGACCAGGGGCCTGCGGCATTAACTAGATGATCGAAACGCTCAACACCGCGTTCGGTTTCTATACGTCCGTCATCGAAGAGCCGTTCAACCCGGCAGCCTTTATGCAGCTTAAGACCGCGTTCTTGCAGTTGTGCGAGTGCCCACAAACCAAGCGCCTCATCGTCCATCGAGGCGTCCCAATAGCTGATGGCACCCACAAGGCCTTCGCTACGCAAGCCAGGAATTGCCTGCATGACCTGACTTGCATCGTGGCGGCGGGACATAGGCATCTTTGAGCCGAGTGCAAGCAAGTCATACAGTAGGGTACCTGCTCGAATAAGCCAGGCGTTGCGACCAGTTTTTCGGTAGCAGGGGATAAAAAGCTGTAGCGGTGCTGCAAGCCCCGTTTGCTGCGACAGCCACCAATGCCTTTCGAGCAAGGCCTCGCGGACCAGGCCGAATTGCGCTTGCTCGAGGTAACGCAGACCGCCGTGCAGCATTTTGCTCGAGGCGCGGCTTGTTGCATGCATCGGTCTGAGCGCCTCAAACAGACTGACCTCATAGCCTCGTTCCAGGAGGGCCCATGCCGCCATCACACCGTTGATGCCGGCGCCGACGATTGCTACACGTGAATGCTTCATCCGCGGTATTCTATTCAGTCTTACGCCGTCATTTGCAGGTTATTCCATGAAACTCAATGATTTACAGGTTTTGATCGATCGTCAGTGGGATGAATCGATCCTTCCGGAATTAGTTAACTATGTGAAAATTCCGGCAAAGTCGCCCGCCTTCGACCCAGCCTGGGATGTTCACGGGCATTTGAAGTCGGTGGTTGATATGGCTTATGGCTGGGCAAAGGCTCAGGCTAGCCAGGCGGGTGAAACGCCAGTGCTTGCTGGCATGAAGCTTGAAATCGTTAATCTTGACGGTAAAACGCCTTGTATTTTCTTCGATATTCCGCCAACCGGGCATTACGGTGCAGACCGGACGGTCTTGTTTTACGGCCATCTTGATAAGCAACCCGAGATGACAGGGTGGCGAGAACATCTCGGCCCCTGGAAGCCTGTGATTGAGCATGGCCGGCTTTATGGTCGAGGCAGTGCCGACGATGGTTATGCGATTTATGCGGCGCTTGCTGCCCTTGCCAGCCTTGATCGGCAAGCGATTGCGCGACCGCGTTGTCTTGGCATTATCGAAACCTGTGAGGAGAGTGGCTCGCCCGATTTACCCTTTTATTTGGACTATTTGAAGACGCGTTTGGGCGATGTGAGCCTTGTGATTGGGCTTGACTCAGGTTGCGGGAACTACGAGCAGTTATGGATTACGACCTCGCTCAGAGGCTTGGTAGGTGGGGTGCTTTCAGTTGAGATTCTTGAAGAAGGCGTGCATTCAGGTAGTGCGAGTGGCATTGTGCCGTCCTCCTTTCGGATTGCACGCAAATTGCTCAATCGCTTGGACGATGTCGATAGTGGCCGGGTACTTGCTGAAGTCTTTCATGCGCCAATTCCCCAGTCACGCGTTGAGCAGGCCAGGCAAGCCGGAGCGATTCTCGGCGACATGATCTGGAAGCAGTTTCCCTGGGTAAGTTGCTCACATGCCCCGGCTGGTCACGAGCAGGCATGCCTTAGCGCGCAACCGACAAGCACCGATCCGCTTGAGGCAATACTTAATCGGACCTGGCGTCCAGCCTTATCTGTCACTGGCGCGGCCTCGCTGCCATCGCTTGATATGGCTGGTAACGTCTTGCGTCCTAAAACGGTCTTAAAATTATCGATGCGAATTCCGCCAACGGTCGACGCTGATCAGGCGAGTCGAGCCTTAAAGGAAATGCTCGAGCGCGATGCGCCGTATCAGGCGCGGGTTCGTTTTGAGGCTGACTGGGCCGCTTCCGGTTGGCATGCACCGCCAATGCCTTCCCGATTAAGCAGCCTTTTAGATGATTTATCGATGAAAACCTTTTCAAAACCTGCCGCTTATATGGGCGAAGGAGGCACGATTCCTTTCATGAATATGCTGGGACGCTATTTTCCAGATGCACAGTTTTTGATTACCGGGGTGCTCGGTCCTCATTCAAATGCCCATGGCCCCAATGAGTTTCTTGATATTGCCTATGCCAAATCACTCACGCGTTTGGTCGCTGGTGTGGTTGCTCAGGTCCACGACTAAGACGTTGTTTGAACCTCTTCGATAAGGAAAATGAAATGAAAAGCTTTAAATGTTTTGAAATGAAAAGCTTGAAGTATTTGCTTGCACTGGCGTTGTCGGCATCGGTCCCTATCCACGCGCTTGCAGAAGGCAAGGGTAAGTCAGCACATTGGACTTATGAAGGAGCGCATGGCCCTGAGCGTTGGGCTGCGCTTGCACCTGAAAATGCCAAATGCAGTCAGGGTAAGACTCAGTCACCGGTTAACATCATTGACCGTGATGTGATTGTGTCAGATCTTGAGTCGGTACAATTTCACTATCAACCTTCGCCATTTCGTTTTGAGCACAATGGCCACACGCTTCAGGTGAGTCCCACAGGCGAGAACTATGTGGTGATCCGGGGCACCCGCTATGACTTGCTGCAGTTTCATTTCCACGCGCCAAGTGAAGAGCGGATCAACTTCCGCAATTTCTCGATGGTGGCCCACTTTGTTCACAAGAGTGCCGAAGGCCGTCTTGCGGTGATCGGCGTCTTGCTTGATGCGGGCGGATCAAATCCTGCCATGGATTACTTATGGGCCCACTTGCCTTTGAGTAAAGGCGAGACAGTTCAACCCAAATCGGCCTCGCTTGATATGAATCAGTTGTTGCCCAAAGAGCGCGGCTATTTTCAATTCATGGGATCGCTAACAACACCGCCGTGCTCTGAGGGTGTTTTATGGACTTTGTTTCAGGAGCCTGTGAAGATCCGACCCGAACAGGCAAGTATTTTTCTTAAAGTCGTGGGGATGAATGCAAGGCCAGTTCAGCCCTTAAATCAGCGGCTTGTTCGGTTTTCCCGCTAAAGGCCGTGGTTCGATCTTGACATCGAACTTTCAAGTACAACATGCATTCAATTAAAGGAGATTACCGTGAATAAAAATCATACCGCAGCGTCCAAATGCGAATCGGCAAGCCTTACGCAGGATGCCAAAACAGTTGATTTCGGGAGTTCCAAGCGCGCAACGCGCCGCGGTCTACTTGCAGTAGCCTTTGCGGCGGCAAGCCTCTTTGGCAGTACCGCAGCCTTCGCACAAAATGCCCTGTCAATCGGTACCGGTGGAACTGGTGGTGTTTACTATCCGCTTGGTGGCGGTATCGCTGCAGCTTTATCTAAACATATCCCTGGCATGGCGGCAACGGCTGAGGTCACCGGCGGGTCGGTCGATAATCTCAAGCTTGTCGGTAGTGGCAAGCCTTACCTCGCCATGACCATGGCTGACGCGGCAAAAGATGCTATTGAGGGCGCTGACAAGTTCAAAGCGACCGGAAAAGTCGACGCAAAGACCCTGTTGGTGCTCTACCCCAACCGCATGCATGTGGTGACCGTGGACGGCACAAACATCACAAAGTTTTCTGATTTAAAAGGAAAGCGGGTCTCCACTGGTTCTCCGGGCAGTGCTACCGAGGTCATGGCCTTTCGCTTGATTGAGGCGGCAGGCATGGATAAAGACAAGGATATGAAGCGCGAGCGCTTGGGCGTTGCCGAATCAGTCAATGCAATCAAGGATCGCAAGATTGACGCATTTTTCTGGGTTGGGGGACTGCCCACAGGTGCTGTGACCGATCTGGCCAATTCACCCGGTATGAAAATTAAGATGATCGATCATGAAGACTTGATCGCCGCAATGAATAAGAAGTATGGCAATTTGTATTACGCCGATGTGATTGCCAAGTCCGTGTATCAAGGGATGGCAGCTGATAACAAAATGGCCTCAGTAGCCAACTTATTGGTCGCACCAGGCAAGATGACCAACGAGCAGGCCTATGCCATTGTTAAGACCATTGTTGAGCGTCGCGAGGACTTAATCGCTGTTCACAAAGAGGCTGCAAACATTAAGCTTGAGAATCAGAAATCGTCAGCTAGTCCTGTGCCTTATCACCCAGGTGCTCGTAAGTATCTTGAGGAAAAGGGTATCAAGCTCGATTAAGTCAATGAACAGCTTGTTGAGCTGCACCGACATGGGCCATGGAGTTTTTATTTGAACGATATTGAAAAGAAGCTCGAGGAATACATCGAGCAAGAGGAAGGTGCAAGTCACCGGCTCAAAGGGCTTGCTCTAGTCTTTGTAACATCGCTAGCTGTCTTTATGTCCTTGTTTCATCTCTACGCTGCCTATGAGATCGTTCCAACGCAATTGATGCGCAGTGCTCACGTTGCCATCGTACTGTGTTTGGTTTTCTTATTATTTCCAGTGGCCAGGCGTTTCCGTGACCGCCTTCAGTGGTGGGATTTTTGCTTTGCCCTGGTGCCACTTTATATTGCCTGGTATATGTATGCGGGTGGCGATGATTTCACTGATCGCAACACGACGCCGCTGCCGCTTGATATGTGGCTTGGCATTGCACTGATCGTACTTATTCTTGAGGCGGTCCGCCGCACTGGCGGTTGGGTGATGGTCTATGTCACCTCAGGTTTTCTGATCTACGCACTCTTTGGTGAGTACTTCCCTCAACCGTGGACTCACAAGGGTTATGACTTGGGACGTCTTGTCGGCCATATGTTTATGACGCTCGAGGGCATTTTTGGTGTTGCGGTAGATGTGTTGGCTACTTTGATCGTTCTTTTTTCGATTTTTGGTGCATTTTTGCAGTTCTCTGGCGCAGGTAAGTTTTTTATCGATTTTTCCTTTTCTGCGATGGGGGGTAGGCCGACCGGCGTTGGGCGAACCGTGGTGCTTTCATCCTTTTTGCTCGGAGGACCATCCGGTTCAGGGGTGGCAACCACCGTCACTATAGGTACTGTTGCATATCCGATGCTGGCAAAGGCGGGTTATGAAAAAAATGCAGCGGGTGGCTTATTGGCTGCGGGTGGTCTTGGCGCGATTATTTCGCCGCCCGTACTTGGTGCGGCAGCTTTTCTTATAGCGGAATTTCTAAAGATTTCTTATTTAGATGTTTTGCTAATGGCATGTATTCCGACCATCCTGTTTTACGCATCACTTTTCATCATGGTGGAGATTGATGCACGCAAATACGGAATGCGGGAAGCAAGTTTTGAAGCGGTCGAAGGCGTGTGGGTGCTCGCCGGGCGATACTGGTTTCACTTTTTCTCGCTGATCTCAATTATTGCTTTTATGTTGTTGGGCTTTTCACCAACGATGTCGGTGCTTTATGCCACCGGGGTTAGCCTTTTAACGAGCCTGTTTCGTGCTGATACCAGCCTGATCCCCTATGATTTGGCACAAGCCAAGGGGCGAACCTGGTCGACCCGGCTCTTGGATGCAGGCCTAATTAAGGCCTTACACGGCGGGGCGGTTGGCACACTTGGTGTGGCAGTCACCTGCGCCTGCGCCGGATTAATTGTTGGCACGGTCACGCTAACCGGTCTTGGCTTGAAATTCAGCGGCATTGTGATTGAGTATGCAGCAGGATCTTTATTGCTCACGGCGATTTACACAGCGCTTATTGTTTGGGTTGTGGGACTCGCAGTGCCGGTAACAGCGTCATATATCATTTGTGCAGTTGTTGCAGCGCCTGCGCTCATCAAATTAGGAGTGCCTGATTTCGCAGCGCATATGTTCATTTTTTATTACGCCGTGCTCTCAGAGGTTTCGCCACCTACGGCGTTGTCGCCCTTTGCGGCTGCTGCAATCACAGGGGGTGATCCCTACAAAACAACCCTGCAAAGTTGGAAATACACCTTGCCAGCGTTCCTCGTGCCCTTTGTGTTTGTGCTCGACCCCCAGGGTGTTGGACTCCTGCTGATGGGTTCGTTAAAGGCGCTGGGTGATGCAAATCTTGCCACCATTAGCTGGATCACCATCAGTACCGCCTCGGGTATTCTTGCCATGTCGGGTGTATTTCAGGGTTGGCTCTTAACGCAGGTCAATGCCATTGAGCGCGTGCTTTTGCTTTATGCAGGTATCGCGCTCGTTTTTCGTTTTGAGCATGGTCTCGCGACAGGCTTTATTGCGCTTGCGCTTGTTCTGGTTTGGCAGTTGTTGCGCTGGCGGCAGTCAGCAAGGCACTAAATGCGCATGGATGTGAAGCAGCCTCAGATCGTCAACATTACGCGCGAGTCCTTGCTCGATGATGGTGTTCGTGTGCGATTAGAGCAGCAGTACAAATCACTGCCCTTTTTGACTGCCGAGCAGCAACAGGAGAGTCTGGCGCAATGTCTGAGCCAGTGGTGTGGTGAGCAAGCGGTTTATGTCTTTGCCTACGGTTCATTGATTTGGAATCCAGCAATTCATTGTGAAGCAGTTGGCACGGGTCGATTGTTTGGACGACATCGTCGCATGGCAATGCGCTCCATGTTTGGTCGTGGTACCCCTGAGCGTCCCGGGCTGATGCTCACCTTACTGCCAGGGGGTTGTTGTGATGGGGTTGTCTTAAAGATTGAGTCCTCAAGGGCAGTCGAGGAACTTTCACTGCTATGGCGACGCGAAATGATTTCGGGGTCTTACAGGCCGCGTTGGTTGCCCGTGCGATCGAAGCAGGGTGTGTTGAGTTGTCTTGTTTTTGATCATAACCCTGACCATCCTTCCTTCATTGGACCAATGACCTTTGAAAAGGAAGTCGAAATTCTCTCGCAGGCTAGTGGTCCGCTTGGACCCAATAAAGATTATATTTATCAGACTGTTCAAGCACTTAATCATTGGCAGCTTAGAGATGCGCGAATGAGTCGTCTTGAAAAGGCACTTAGGGCTTGTGAATTCTAAGGCAGACTGCGAAGGATAGCGGATCAACGCTTAGGACTGATACCGCTTGTCAGCGTTTAAAATTTGCTGAAAACGAATCGTCTGCAAGTTATATGGGATCAAAGCTCTTGCGAATTTCATGTGCAAGTAACTCGCTTTGTTCTAAAGCGGCGAAGTGTCCACCCCGTGTTGCTTCATGCCAGCGAATAATATGTCGATAAGTTCTTTCGGCAAGTGAGCGAGGGGGCTTGAGGATTTCCTTGGGGAACTGACAATAGCCTGTGGGCACGTCGATTCCTTGTCCCTTAGGAATAAACCATGGTGAATGTAATCTTGCGTAATAGGGCCAAAACGATGAACCGATTGTTTCGGTGAACCAATAAAGTGAGATATTCGCAAGCATTCGGTCAAATGGAATCACCGATTCTGGCCTGCCATCACAATCACTCCAGGCTGCAAACTTCTCACCAATCCACGCGGCAAGACCCAAGGGCGAATCATTGAGCGCATAGGCAAGGGTTTGCGGCCTGGTCCCCTGGATGGCTTGATAGCCCGTGTGCTCCTTTAAAAACACGTCGAGCTCTTGCGCGTAGCGCTTTGCGTCTTCGTCCATCGGCTCTTGAAATAACAAGGCATCCCGACGCAAAGGCAGCAGATTCAAATGAATACCTTTGACCGAGCTCGGATGACGAAAAGCCATTGCCGAAGCGATAAAGGAACCCCAATCACCACCTTGAACGTAGTATGCTTTATAACCTAATACTTCATACATCAGCTTGTGTAACAAGTCAGCCATGCCGTTCAAACCGATTCTTTCTTGCGCTTTTCGAAAAGAAAGACCAAAGCCAGGCAGGCTTGGTGCAATGACATGAAAGTTCGAGTCCCCGCCATTGCCATGCGTAAGTTGGGGTATTAGTTCGAAAAATTCAAACACTGAGCCAGGCCAGCCGTGCAAAAGCAACAATGGTTTGGACCCTGCAGATCGAGCTTTCGCGTGAATGAAATGTAGATCAATCGATGCAAGTTCAAGTTTCCACTGTTCAAATACGTTTAGCGAAGCTTCCTGCTTCCGCCAGTCGAAATCGTGGAGCCAGTAATGGTGAAGTCTGTGAAGCCAATGACTTGGTGTGCCATAGCGCCAGTGACCTTCATCTGTCTGATCGGGCGCTTCATCGGGCCACCTTGCTCTTGAAAGTCGACCCTTTAAATCATCGATGGCGCTTTGATGAACTTCAAGCCGAAAGGGCTTTAGCGTGGTCAGCATTTGAGCTCCTTGGTGGGAAGTTTGCTTTGTTGTACGGGATAGCCTTGATGGTTCAAAAAGTCCTGCAAAAGTGAAATGATCGCTTCACCGCGCTTTTGTCGCGTGAGCATGTGAAACCCATCCTGCTGGATAAACCATTGGCTGCTGCTCATGGCGGGTTTGTCCTTAAGCCATTCGCAATACGCCGCAGGCGGAATGACCTCGTCTTGGGTGCCGATCACAACGAGGCTGCGATGACCACGTTTGGGCAGATGAGCACTGGCCTCGGTCATCAACTCGGTTAAACCGGCGATCATTGAGACCTGAATGTCACGAAGCATCCAGGGGTCCTTGGCCAGATGCTCGGCGACTGCGGGATCATCGGTAGGTCGCACGCCAAGCCTTCTAGCGTTTTTAGAAGAAAGCTTGAAATCTGGCGCTAGTTGTGAAAGTAGCCTCAGGCTGATACGTTGGTACCAGGGCATTGAGGTCCATCCCCAAATGGCTGGCGCTAGCAGCACGCTGCTCCGAATTGAAACGCCGGGCTGATTTGAATCGCTATAAAGCGCTGAGGTTTTTGGGTGATGCATGGAGATCAAAACCAGTGCAGCTCCCATACTTTCCCCGATGATATGAATCGGCCTTCCTGGATATCGCTCGGTGATGTAGGTTAATACTTTATATAAATCTTCGATCATGCTTTCGACACCGGCCCACTGTCCGCGGCTTGAGTGCTCACCAAAACCGCGCTGATCAAAAGCAATCAGCAAGCCCTTTGCCGACGGATCAAGTGCTGGAAGCAAGTGCGCAAAACCCCTTGCGTAATCGCTAAAGCCATGAACGCCAAGAATAATCATCGTGGGATCGCTTTGATTGCCCCAGAGGCGAACCGGAATCAATGGCGCAGGGCTTGCGCCGATATGAATCAGACGGTCCTCAGGCTGAGGGTTGAATGGTGGGGCATGGATGGGCTGTGCCAGCACCATCATCCCAATCAAGCTGAGTATTAAGCAAACCCAGTGCTTCATTCTAAAAACGAAACGCGCTCACTTTGCACTAAACATCAAAAAGCAAATCAGCCAAAAGCCTACCGCTGCACTCGCTGCGATCCAGGGTTTACTCCGATTTGAACCAATACGTCGAATCTCAAGCATGGCTTTCGCCAGGCTGTATACCGCGGGAACGAGTCCGCAGGCTAAACCATAAAGGTAGGCAGAAGTCATGCTGGCTTGTGTTTACGCTGCTTCCATGCTACGACAGTATCGGACAGAACCCAAGCGAAACGATGCAAGCTTGGGCGTTTGTGAGAGATTTTTTTCAATGCAAAGTGCGTTAGCGCAGCAGTGAGGGTTTTTTGCTGTTGATGCACAAGCGCTCAGGAGGGGATACAAATGTTGGATTGCTTGATTCGAGGTGGCAGCTTAATCGACGGCTCTGGTGCGCCTCGCCGCACCGCAGACTTGGGTGTTAAGGATGGGAAGATCATCGAAATCGGCAAGCTTAGTGAGCCTGCCGCTCGGATCATCGATGCTGATGGCCTAATCCTTGCACCTGGCTTTATCGATGGGCACACCCATATGGACGCCCAAGTGATGTGGGATCCGCTGGGAAGTTGCTCTTGTTATCACGGTGTGACTTCGGTTGTGATGAGTAATTGTGGTTTTACGCTTTCACCGTGTAAGCCAGAGGATAGGGATTGGTATGCCAGTAGTTTGTCCTATGTCGAAGATATCTCGGTGGATGCCATGCGCGAAGGAATCGACTGGACTTGGGAGTCATTTGCTGAATACCGTGACGCCGTAGGACGTCGTCCTAAATCCCTAAACTATGCAATGTATGTCGGACACTCGGCAGTTCGCATGTATGTGATGGGAGCTCGCGCACTTTCCGAGGAGGCGAGCGATAGCGAAATCGCCAAGATGACTAGTATCGTTCTTGAAGCTATTCGTGCAGGCGCAGTGGGATTCTCAACCTCACGTTCACACACCCATTTATCGCCCGATGGCAGTCCGGTAGCCAGCCGAATCGCGAGTTGGCGAGAAATTGAAGCGATTGTTGCTGCGATGGGGCGCTTGGGGAGAGGTATTTTCCAGATCGCGCCAGATATTCTGAGTCGCGGTAATAATCTGGAATTTTTAGAACGCATGAAGCGATTTGCGCTTGAGCACAAGGTGCCTGTGATGTTTGGTGTGATCTCTACAAAACAGGGCGACGATCCGCCGCACTGGCAGGATCAACTTCAAACGATCCGGGCGGTTCACGAGGAAGGTGGCCGTATGTTTGGCCAGGCTTCAACCCGCTCGATTAATGCGATTTTTTCACTAAAGTCCTACCTGCCTTTTGATGTACTCGATGCATGGAAGCAGCTACGTGCCCAGCCACTTCAAGCGCAACTTGAGGGCTTTAAAAATCCCACTGTCCGACAAACACTTATTGCAGCCGAGGCCTTGATGAAACCGCGCGACAACAAAATGCAAGGCGGTGGCGCAGCAACAACCGATGCAAGAAAACCGGACTACGCCAATCTTTATGTGATGCAAAACGTTGATTGGGAGGACAAAACGGTGGATGAAATTGCTCGAGCACGCGGCAAGCATCCGGTCGAGGTCATGATAGAACTTTGTTTGGAAAATAACGATCAAATTTTCGTACAGCCGATTGTTAACGAGGCTCGTGAAGATTTGCAGTCGATGCTTGGTTACGATGAGATTCTGGCAACTTTCTCGGATTCAGGGGCGCATGTCGCTCAAGAAATGGGTTCGTCCTTGCAAACCCACTTCTTGCACTACTGGGTGAACCGGAAAAAGGTCTTTAGTCTTGAGGCTGCCGTTAAAAAACTAAGCCACGACAACGCTCGTGCATTTGGTCTTGAACAACGCGGACTACTTAAGGAGGGTTACTGGGCCGATCTGCTGCTTTTCGAGGAAACCAACATTCGCCCCGGTATGCCCTCGGTGCAATACGATCTTCCAGGTGGGGCAAGGCGACTGGTTCAAAAAGCTGAGGGTATTCGCCTTGTCATGGTCAATGGCGTTGAGAGCTTCGTTGACGGGCAAAGCACTGGACACCACGCTGGCGTTTTGCTTGATACAACAGACTCCTAGACTAGCTAAGCATCCAAACCGTAACAAATCCGCAAAGCAATATGATCAGAAGTTGCCCGAGGTGTTTGCGAAACGCGAGATCTTCGCGAATCACCTCGAGCTGATCAGACCCCAAACTGTTTTTGAGTTCACCAGGGATGCGGGCGTTTCCCGAGGCCCATAACGCGAGCCCTAAGCTCAGTGTTAAAAGAATCCCAATGACGATCATCATGAAAACACCTCAATACCAGCAAGTAATGGTCAACAAGAAAGGAACAAGGGTCAACAAGAAAGAAACAACGGGCAACTACAACGGGAGAAGGGGAAACTACAAAGGGGCAGCGGGTAGCGAGAAAGCGACCGCGAGCTGCAGACTCCGCCAAATGATGCAGCAAAACTGTTGCGCTGCACCATAATGTCCCCAATTCCCGACTTGGGCGTCAGCCCTTTTCAACTCGACGGGGCGACCAAGGCTGCGCTAGTTTTACTCGCTTTAGGGCCGGACACGGCTGCGGTGGTGTTGCGTTCACTGACCGAGACAGAGATTAAGCTCATCAGCACGCGCCTCATCGCTGTGCGACAGCTTGACCTCACGCAATGGATAGAGGTTTTGCGAGCGTTCAGGGAGGCAAGTAACGATCAGCGCTTACTCGGGATCGACACGGATCAGTTCATGGATCGTGCATTGCAGCACACTGATGTTGATGAACGATCCTTGGGATTTCGCAATCGGTCCTTTGCGCTCATCGATCAAAACGCACTTGCTGCGATTGAGGCATTCGATTCGGATTTGCTACACGCCCGGATCAGCGACGAACACCCTCAAATCATTGCGAGCCTGCTTGCCCTCATGGATGCCTCGGCATCAGCAGCCTTAGCCGCTTGCTTTGGGGATGAGCTCCGTAATGAATTGTTGTTGCGGGTGGCTTTGCTCGATCATGTCCACCCGATGGCCATCGAAGACTTAAACGAGGCTTTGCGGGCAATCGCGCTTGATCCTATTGACAAACGAAGCAGGCTCGGTGGTACCAAACATACAGCCGCCTTGATCAAT
>JALQWJ010000240.1 GCA_023258775.1 Burkholderiaceae bacterium
GATTTGGATCGTACTTGTTTTATTGATCTTATGGATTGGCTCGGTACTTGGGCCTTTCGCGCTTGTCAATTTTCAACCCAAGTTATCCAATTTCAAGATCGATCCTGAACGGATATCGTTTATCAATGGGCTGAAACGGATCTTCTCAAAACAGGGGCTAAGTCAGTTGGGCTTGGCTTTGTTAAAGGCAAGCCTTATTTTTGCTGCGATTGCCATTTACCTATGGGCTGTGATCGACGGGGTGAGCGCCTTTGCTGGCATGAGTCTTACCAACGCGATCCTATACGCCTTGCGTCTGATTGGTGGCGGCTTATTGGTGTTGATTGCTGTTGTCTTGATTCTTGGGGTGAGTGGTGGATTTATCACCGCGTTGCTCTTTAAAGAGCGGATGAAAATGTCGATCCAGGAGTTACGCGACGAACTTAAAGAAAGTGAAGGTAATCCAGAGTTAAAGGGTCGGATCCGTCAAAAGCAACGCGAGATGGCGCGCAGTCGTATGATCGCCGCCGTGGAGAAAGCCGACGTGGTGGTGATGAACCCAACCCACATCGCAGTCGCCCTTAGGTACGAGGCAGACAAGATGGCTGCCCCTGTTGTCGTTGCCAAGGGCCACGACAACTTTGCACTAAGGATTAGGGATGTGGCCAAAGAGCATCAAGTACCTGTTACCGAAAGTCCTGTTTTAGCTCGTGCGCTTGATGGTGCTGTCAAAGTTGGCGGTGCCATCCCAGAGCCACTGTATCGCGCTGTGGCAGCGCTAATCGCCTGGGCTTATGAGGTGAAAGCCGAGCCAGCCAGAGCGCCCGAACTTCACCTGCCCGACGATGCTATTCCTTCGGAATTCCGCCCTGAAACCAAGTCTCAAAATCAGGGCACACCACAATCGGCATAAAGCGTTCGGAGCATTGTTTTGATTTGAAATTTAGGCATTCGCCATCCAAATCTTTAAAGATTCGGATAAAGAAAATAGGCTTGCCTTTAATCCCCGAATCTTTCTGCTCGTATTGTTTTACCAGACTGCGTTTTCCCTCCCACCATAGGCAGGTTGCGCAACAATTCTGATCAGGATAAATCCTTGCGGTTACGGGCTCAATACTTGCCTGAGCCTCTCCGGCGGGTTTACTACCAAACAAAGCCATATGTTTTCCTTTAATCGCTGCTTGGCGGTACGTAGCCTGCTGGTTGGTCGACGTCGTCCGAGAAAAAGTAATTTTCCATTTGTTGTGCCAAATACTTTCTTGCTCGCAAGTCTGCAAGGTTAAGGCGATTTTCGTTCACGAGCATCGTCTGGTGTTTTACCCATCCCTGCCAGGCTTCTTTGCTCACCGATTCATAAAGTCGCTGACCAAGGGCCCCAGGGTAGGGGGGGAAATCCAAACCCTCGGCGTCTTTGTTTAATTTGATACAACGAACCGTTCTCATACCGCAATATCCTTCGTGGGAGAGCTTAAATCTTTCATCAAGACCTGCGAGTTGCGCTGCCTATCATAAAGGCCGCGACGCTGCGGCGGTAGCTCATCGGGTGTCACCTGCACAAAGCCTCGCTTTAAAAACCAATGCATCGTACGCGTTGTCAGCACAAAGATACGCTTTAACCCTGCAGCTCTTGCTCGCTGTTCAATATGTCGCAACAGGCGTTCGCCGTCGCCCTGGCCCTGTGCGCCGGGATTCACCGCAACGCAGGCCATTTCCCCCATGCCTGATTCAGGGAAGGGAAATAGTGCTGCACAGCCAAAAATAACACCATCGTGTTCGATCACCGAAAAGCGCTCGATATCGCGCTCAACGGTACCAGGGTCGCGACGCACCAAGGTGCCGTCATCTTCAAGTGGGCGGATGATCGACAAAATCCCACCGACATCATCGATGGTTGCCTCGCGCAAGGCTTCGAGGGTTTCCTCAACAACCATACTGCCAACGCCATCGTGCAAAAAAAGTTCGAGCAACAAGGAACCGTCGGTATCGAAGGGCACCAAGTGGCTACGCTCAACCCCACCTTCAGCGGCTCTCAACGCCGCATGAAGATAGCCACGCGCTGCTTCACTTGGCTGCAGTGCATCCTTGGAGGCAAGCAGTTCACGCGCATTAGCTTCGGAAATCTCGCTCAGCATCTCACCGTCTGCGCTAAGCATGCCGGGTAGTTCGGTTAGAAAAATCAGCTTATCGGCATCAAGTGCAATCGCTGTGGCTACCGCGATGTCTTCCATGCTGAGGTTGAAAGCTTCGCCAGTTGGCGAAAAACCGAGCGGTGACAGTAACACCACCGAGCCGTAATCGAGTGCAGAACGAATCGCAGCGCGATCAATTTTGCGTACTAAACCTGTGTGTTGAAAATCGACCCCTTCAACGATGCCAACCGGCCTCGCACTGACCAGGTTGCCAGAGATTACCCGAATCGCTGAGTTGGCCATGGGAGTGTTCGGCAGTCCTTGCGAGAACGCCGCTTCAATGTCCAATCGAATCTCGCCCGATGCTTCCTTGAGGCATTCGAGTGCAGGGGAATCGGTGATTCGCATGCCCTGCGCGAAACGTCCTTCGAGCCCGCGCAAGCGAAGTTGCTCTTCAACCTGGGGTCGGCAGCCATGAACAACCACAATCCGAATACCAAGCGCTGTGAGCAGGGCAATGTCTTGAATCAGGGCGTTCAAACGGCCAGCCTGGACAAGTTCGCCAGGAAAACCAACCACAAAGGTTCGATGACGAAAATTGTGGATGTACGGAGCAACCGAACGCAACCAGTAAACGAATTGTGAGGCGGCTACTGCGGGCGCAGTGCCAGGGTGTGAAGTGGCTATTGCGAGTGCAGAGCCATGGTGTGACGCTACTGCGTGCGCAGTGCCAGGGCTAAACTGAGTATCGGGGCGA
>JALQWJ010000241.1 GCA_023258775.1 Burkholderiaceae bacterium
CGCCATGCTAACCTGCGCTCGGGGGCAGGTTTAAGATCGATTAACCATGGCACCACGAGAGCAATCAGCAATGCAAGTTATAAATCCTGATCTTGAGCGTGCGCAGGCCGAAGCCCGCCATCTGCAGCAAACCGTCATTCATATGCGCGAGCGACTAGAGGCGGACCGAATACTTGCTCAACAAGCGAGCGATCGCATGCGTGCCGAATACACGCAAGAAATCAGGCAAATGGGCTTAACGATTGCGGAGATGAGGGCGCAATTGGAAAAGGCAGCTGTTGATAAAGAGCGCGCGGTTTCCCAGACAACGAACGCCTTCGGAGCGCAGATCGCCGATTTGCAACGAACGATTCAAACCCTTCGTCAACACATGGAAGAGCAGGTGGCTCGGAAGGATGCCGCGGTTGATCGCGCCACTCAGGAGCTTGCCAGTGAAAATCGGCAGCTTCGCGAAGCGGTCCAAGTCATGCGCGAACAACTCGAAGCCTTGGATCAGCGCCTGCGCTTGAAGGTAAGCCTCGGAGAGCAGGCATGAAGGGTAACCAGAATATTAGGGCGGCGGTAGGTAAGGGGACGCAGATAGGAAAGCCAAGCAAAGCCGCAAGCACCGTGAAGACTAGATCGGATTCGAGGCTGGCCTTGCTTGAGCAGCAGCTAGAAGAAGCCGAACTCTTGCTCGACGTATCAAGGCGGATGGCGGGCTATGATGAACTCGATGACGTGTTGCGCGTTTTAGTTGAGATGAGCACCGAGGCCATAGGTACAGAGCGAGGTACCTTGTTTATGAATGATGTTGTAACCGGTGAGCTGTATTCCCGCTTTGCCCAGGGGAATATCAAGCGAGAGATTCGTATTTTAAATCATAGCGGTATAGCGGGCGCAGTTTTTACGACGGGCGAAGCACTGCTGATTGAAGAGCCTTATAAGGACCCAAGATTTAATCGGACCGTCGATGAGCAAACAGGCTTTGTGACACGGAACATTTTATGCGTACCTATTCGAACAGTGCGTGGAGAAGTTATTGGTGTAGCGCAAACGCTCAATAAGCATAAGGGGCGATTCACAAAAAAGGATTTAGAGCGTTTTGAAGCGGTGATCCGTCAAGGTGCCTTGGCCTTGCAAAGTGCTCAACATATAGAGCGTATGAAAGCCTTGCAAGCACAAGAGCTCGAGTTTATCGATGTGGTTGCCGAAGTAACGGGCGATATAAAGCTAAGCTCGCTGCTAAGTAAAGTGATGACCGCTGCAACCAAGTTCTTAAATGCAGACCGTTCAACATTATTTTTAAACGACGAAAAGACCAGCCAGCTTTGGTCTGAAGTGGGTCAGGGTTTAGAGTCGATGCAAATCCGCTTACCCAACCACTTAGGTATTGCGGGAGCTGTTTTTCAGTCAGGCAAGTCAATCAACATTCCCCATGCCTATGCGGATATGCGCTTTAACCCAGCTTTCGATAAGAAGACGGGGTACTTCACGCGTTCGATTCTTTGTGTTCCGATTATCAATAAGGCTGGGAAAACGATTGGTGTGACCCAAGTGCTAAATAAGCACGGTGGTCCCTTTAGCGAAAGTGATGAGGGTTGGCTTCGAGCCTTTACCGCACAGATTGCGATTGCACTAGAAAATGCCAAGCTCTTCACGGACGTTCAGAACATGAAGAACTACAACGAAGCGATGTTGGAATCGATGTCTAATACGGTGATTACGATGGACGATCAGGGCCGGATCGTGACGTGTAACGCTGCGGGTCTTCGCTTATTCCAAACCACAGCACCCCAGATTTTGATGAAGCCCGTTGATGGCTTTTTCGCAGGCGATAATGGCTGGGTGCTCGATAAGCTCAGCGCTTGCGCTCAAACGATGGAGCCCGAAATTACGGTTGAAGCTGAGTTGAAGGTGGCTGAAGAAGCGCTGTCTGTGAATCTGACTGCGATGCCATTGCTGTCGGCCGAAAAAAAGGCGATTGGCTCTATGCTTTTAATCGAGGATATTTCGAGTGAAAAGCGCTTGAAATCAACCATGTCCCGATACATGGATCCAGGTATTGCCGACAAACTCGTGGCAAGTGGTGCTGAGGCATTAGGGGGGCAGAGCGTCCAGGCAACGATTCTGTTTTCAGATATTCGCGGGTTTACGAGCATTACAGAAAGTCTAGGTGCTCAGGGTACGGTGATGCTGCTCAACGAATACTTCACCTTGATGGTTGACTGTATTCAACAAGAAGGGGGCATGCTTGATAAGTTCATCGGCGATGCCATCATGGCTGCCTTCGGGATTCCGATGGCTCACGACGATGATCCAGATCGAGCCGTACGTGCTTCTATTGCAATGATTAAAACACTTCGTCAATGGAATGAAAAAAGGCTTGCTGAGGGTAAGCATCCTGTTGACATTGGTATCGGTCTTAATTCTGATACGGTTGTCTCGGGCAATATTGGTTCTAAAAAACGAATGGACTACACCGTCATTGGTGATGGTGTGAATCTCGCCTCAAGGCTCGAGTCAGCGTGCAAAGGTTATGGTTCCAAGATTTTGATCAGTGAATTCACGTATAAGCTGCTTCGTGGCACTTACTTTGTGCGAGAGATTGATTTGGTTGTCGTCAAAGGTAAGACAGAGCCCGTTGCGGTGTATGAGATTCTCGATTTTCACACCGAGACGAGTTATCCCCACATGGCCGAAGCTTTGCGTACATTCCGCTTAGCGCTTGGGAGATATCGATCGGGAAAATGGAGCGATGCTAAACAGGGTTTTGCTGATGTACTCGAGATGAACCCCGACGATAAGGCAGCGAAGCTTTATATCGATCGATGCGAATTTTTCCAAAAAAAGCCGCCCGCCGATGGCTGGGACG
>JALQWJ010000242.1 GCA_023258775.1 Burkholderiaceae bacterium
CCAAGGTGCCCTACGATATCGTGCTTGAGATGGACGAGATCAACGAGGACTTTCCCGATACCGATGTCGCCATGGTGATTGGTGCAAACGACATCGTTAATCCTGCCGCCCAAGATGATCCTACTAGTCCAATTGCAGGCATGCCTGTGCTCGAAGTATGGAAGGCACGCACAAGCATTGTGATGAAACGATCCATGGCGAGCGGATACGCAGGCGTGGATAACCCACTTTTTTACAAAGAAAATAACCGTATGCTTTTTGGTGATGCCAAGAAAATGCTCGATGAAGTACTTATTGCGCTGAAGGTTTAAGGTTTATCCCTCAGCGCTTTATGAGCGGTACCCCTGTGTTGTTTGCTTCGTTCCAAAGATTGCTGATCCGATGATCATGGCGGCTGCCAGACCAATATGCCAGCCCATCGAAAGATCGCTCGTTACAAGCAGCAGGATTGTGGAAAGCAATGGTGTGAGGAAGGCGAGGATACCAATTCTCCTGGGGTCACCGAGCTTAAGTGCGGCATCCCAACAATAGAATGCAGCGCCCAAGGGCCCTAAGCCCAAGACCACGATTAATCCCGCATCGATCAGTTTAATTTGCGTTGGGGCTTCCGTAAAAAAGTGTAGCGCAAGTGAAAGTACAGCCGAAAGCGCTGAAAAGCTACCGATTTGTATCGTTCTGAAACTTAGTTGACTTGTCCAAAGCGAGTAGCTTGCCCAAATCAACGCTGCCCCGATTGCATAAAGATAACCCAACTGCCAGCCTCCAGAGAGTGCGACGCCATCTTCAGCTTGCCTTCCAAGGATGGCAATTGCAGCACCGCAAAAACCGACGATCGCTGCAAGCAGGTGGCGTTGACTCAACCGAAGTCGCGGGTTGAAGACTGGGGCAAGGACCACGATCGCCAAGGGCCACAAATAGTTGAGTAGATTGGCCTCTACCGCGGGTGCGCTTCGTAAGGCCAGAAAGATCAACAGGTGATAACCAAAAAGTCCGAAAATACCAATGGCCAGCAATTTAATCGGCGCGATGATCGCTCGTATATCGCCTCGAGCCAGAGGGATGGCGATCAGGCTTCCAACCAGCAGCGAAAGGCCAGTCAGCAGGAAGGGCGGTATGTGAGAGAGCCATAGACCCAGGCTGGCAAGCGTGCTCCACATGAGGATTGCTGAAAGGGCAAGTAAGTCAGATTTCATGTCTTGGTCTCGATCACGACCAACATCATCGGCCTGCATTCTCGGCCTACATTCTCGGCATTTGTCCTGATGCAGGCCTTAAGGCTCCCGAGCGGGTATCGATCGATTGATGACAAAATTGTAAGCATTGGTACCTTGTGCGCTTATCGTTCGCAATCGCATGTTAAAAATTGTGCTCGCGGTGTAGAAGAGCCTAAACCCAAAAGTTTTGCCGCGACTTTAAATAATTTTTGATCAGGAGGAGTCATGTTTGTTATTTCACGACGTATCCTTATTCCGCATCTCGGAAAGGAAGCGACTGTTCTCGACCGTTCGCGAAGACATGTTGCTGCAATGAATCGCCTCGGTGCTCAGGCTAGGGCGCTTAAGGTCATCATGGGCGCTGACGCTGGCCAGATCGAAGTATTTGCGCGCTATAACGATTTCAAACACGGCATTGGCGCCTTTCAATCCTTCGGCGGCGATGCTGAGCTCGTAAGCTTAAGAGCTGAACAGGCCGAGCATCCTGCAGCAGAGATGCATGGACCCTACGTATACCGTTATATTTTCGGCGAACCTTCAGCAAAGCCAGTGCTTGTCCAACGCGCCTATCGAGTTAGCCGGGATAAGTTACCGGCTGCCATTGAGCTACTTCCTGAGGCAAAAGCGGCAATTGGACCAAACACAGGCATGACCGCTGCAGTCCCGGTATTTGCACCCGAAATGGACCACTTGATCATTACCTACGCAGTTGACGACTTGAATGAACTCGGCGAGGTCATGGATGAGTTTGCTATGGCGCCGGCATTTCAGGCAGTTGCTTCGAAAGCCGGTTCCCTTGGAACGCTGTTGCAAGCACGCGTTTTACAAGTTATCGCCTGACGCTGGGCCCATAGCTCATAGCTCAAGCAAAAGCAAAAGCAAAAGCAAAAGCAAAAGCAAAAGCAAAAGCAGTCAAGACGGGCATGATTCGCAGCAACTATGTTGCGAGTCATGCGACGACGAATCCGCCAGGTTGCGAGTCGGCTTCCTTCGTCACCGCGGCATCAATCTAACTTGCTTTGCCTTGCCAGCGCAGGTGCGCAAGCAAGTGCCAGGCAACGATCAAACAAGCCCGACCGATATGAAACAAGCCCCGCCGATTGCTACTGCAAACGCTTAAGTATTAATTAAGCTGCCCTGAGGGCCTTGCTGAGGTCAGCGATCAAATCATCGATATGTTCGATACCCACACATAAGCGAATGGTCTCTTCCCTGACGCCGGCTTTGACCAATTCATCCGCCGAGAGCTGACGATGGGTGGTTGATGCTGGATGAGTAGCCAGTGACTTTGTATCACCGATGTTGACCAGGCGGGTGAATAATTCAAGTGAATCCAAGAAGCGCTCACCAGCAGCACGGCCACCCTTGACACCGAAGGTAAGGAGTCCCGAAGCCTTACCCTTCATCATGCGAACCGTTAAGTCGTGGTCAATATGGTCAGGAAGCCCGGCATAGTCGACCCATTCGACTTGAGGCTGTTGTTGCAAAAATTTTGCGACCGCCAATGTATTTTCGCAAATTCGATCCATTCTCAGCGCTAATGTTTCAAGTCCTTGAAGGATCAGCCATGCATTAAGCGGCGAAATCGCAGCGCCCATATTTCTTAAGGGCACAACGCGGGCTCGTCCAAT
>JALQWJ010000243.1 GCA_023258775.1 Burkholderiaceae bacterium
GCCCGAGCCGGTGATGCCACCGCCGAAGCCTCCAGTCATGCTCTGGCTTCCTCCTAATGGCGCAAGCCCTTGCGAACCCGAACTCTGCGGGCTTCCGAAGCCAGCACCTCCGGATATGCCTTGATTTGGAAACCCAGCCGAAGCACCAGAGGCCGCAGTGCCGCCAAGCGATCCGCCAAGCGAAGTGCCATCACCGCTTAAAATGCCACGTAGGGTTTGGGCAAGTCGGGTGGCTTCTGCGTTTTTTAAATACACAACGTGAATGTTGCCGGGCTTCCCCGAAGGTTGATCGACCTGCTCGATCAGCTGCCTGACTTGTTCAATACGGGCAGGTGATGAGGAGCGAACCAATAAGGCATTACTTCTAGGCTCTGGTACAAGACTCACTTTGAGTCGAACATCATTGGCGCCGACTTCGCTTGCATCGAGTAATCGGGCAACCAGCGTGGCTACATCGCTTGCTGAGGCATGCTTAATCGTTATTGAAATAAAATCGGCTTTAGCTGGCGCATCAAGATCCTCGATCAATTGGGCGATACGTTCTAAATTTGAACCATAATCTGTCACAATCAAACTGTTATTGCTTGCCATTGCCGAGATCGTATTATTCGGTGGCACCAAAGGCCGAATAATCGGCAAAATATTGTTTGCTAATTCATATCGCAGACGAAAGACCCTTGTTTGCACTTCTTCAGCATTGCGCAAGGTGCTTGCACTGAGTTGAACAGGGCCACCATGGAGTTTGGCATCGACTTCAGGCAGTACCCGAAGGCTTTCGCCCACTTGTACCACCGCAAAAAGTTGCATCCTTAACGCCGTTTGAAACAAGGCAAGCGCCTGCTCTTTGCTCACCGGACGAGGCGACTCCAGACTCATACGACCCTTCACGCGGGCATCGACCAGAATGCTGCGACCAAGCAGTTGTGAAAATGCAGCCGCTACAGCTTCGATATCGGCATCCCTAAAATTCAATTGCAGCCGATCACCCGATAAGCGCTGAATGCTGCCTTTACTTTGATGAGCTGCTGTGCCTCCGGTTGGTGCTACCGATGGCGTGGTGACTTGCGAATTAGAGGCACCAGGATTTGACCCTCCAGATGTCGGCGCGGGCGATGAAGCGCTTGGAGGTTGGAAGGGCGCTGAGGCGCCCGGTGAAAGGGAGGGCGCTGAAGCGCCTGGGGGGAGCGATGGCGCCGAAACGCCTGGGGGGAGGGATGTCGCGGGCTGTTGGGCGAGAGACTGCTCGAGCAAAACTGTCGTTTGAAGGCTCATCACGACGGCGATGGCCAAAGGCTTTAGTACAAGCATCGCGCTGGCATTAAAGGCATGCCGCTCGATTGAGCGCTGACGACTTGTTGTTCTCGGGTCAATCTTCATTGAAATCCTCTATAACGCTTCAAACGGCGATCCCTCATGGCAATAAGCGCATGACTGTTGCATCGGCCTCACGGGTACCCATAAGCGATAAAAGTGGTCTCAAGCGATTCTCTTCTGCCGGTTTTGGACGCGCTTCAATCCGAATGCCTCGTCCAGGATCGGGCATTGCGCGCAAATCCAATACGCCTTCAAGCGTTCGCAGTTCCCAGCGTTTGCCTTGTCCAAGCTCAACTTGCCACTCGTAGCTTCCAAGCGGTTGTACGGGCGAGATACGTGCTGCAAGATCGCTGATACCCAGATTCACCCGCCCAATCGAGGACTGCTGCTTTTGACCGTCGGCTGAGATCAATAGCTCGGACCATCGTAGCTGGAGTCGAGCGCTCGGTTGAAGGCTGTTCCATGGCGATCCAAGCGCCGCAAAATCGAGTCTTGGAAAATCGAGTTGTCCTGCCGGGACTTGTAAGACCTGATCACGCCAGGCAATGCGTAGTGGACGATCAAGGCCTTGCATACTCAACTCAAGCGCAGGTCCTCCGGCAAGCAACGCAAAAGGATTTATTCGCCATTGCAAGGGTTCTGGCAAGACGAGACCACTGTTCTTGCTGGCGCTCATGTCTTCTTTAGCGCTGTTTTGAAGTTTCACAAGTACAAAAGCCTGCCCCTGCCAAAGCGTTCCACTTGCTTGAGCAAGTCGCAGTCTGTCTTGGGTTACCCGAGCAGCTAGCTCATCCATCCAGGTCGCAGGCGCATGAAAGATCGCAGCAATCATTGCGATCAAAAAAACAATCACAATCATGAGGATTTACCACCCGCTTCAACAAAGCGTATTCGAAGCTTGAGATGCTCTGGCTGGGCACTACGCTCGATCCGGAACTCGGCCCATTGCGTTTGAGTTTCGCGACGAACTTCGACCATCCAGGTCATAAGCATACTTTGCGGCGCCGAAGCAATTTCAAGAAGCACCGATCCATTGTCTAAGCTTTTTATGGTGAAGTCATCGAGACCGCCGGCCGCTTTAAGACTCGCTCTAATTCTAGTTTCTAGATCTTGGCGCTTAACCGTTGGTGCTTGTTCGTCGAGACTTCGCCATTGTTGCGCAAGCGCTTGCATCGTTGCCCGTTCACGGTCAAGGCGTTCTAAGCGTTCATTCAATCGCTGTCGCGATTGCATCATCGGCTCAAACCAAGCCAACAAGACAACCAATGGCAGAAGCAACCAAAGCGCCAAGGACAGCAAAAGTCGCTCTCGGCGTTCAAGCGATTGGAACCAAGCGCTCAGACCTTGTAACGGTTTAAGAAGCATTCGCCGCCCTTGCATTGGCGCGCCACTGCATAAGTCCCTCTTGGGGTGTTCCCCATTGAACGGTCCACCCCCCCTTAATTGCAAGATCTTGAATCAAGGGGCGCAGGTTTTGTTGCTCGATCGCCGAAGGTTTCCAGCGAAGGCT
>JALQWJ010000244.1 GCA_023258775.1 Burkholderiaceae bacterium
CTTGGCGCGATAAGCCGATCCAAAAATCCCAGTCCTCATAAAGATCAAATTGCTCATCGGCGCGCAGTCCTTGTTCGACGATTTTTCGATGAAACAAGACAGCATGAATCGGTAAAAAATTAGCACGGAAGATGCGGTCTCGATCCCAGGGCTGATGAAGTGTGTTGAGCCAACGGCCTTGACTATCAAGCATGCGGGTGCCGGCATATGCGCCCAACACGGTATTTGGTCTGTTTTCATTGGACTGCAGACATTGGAGCAAACCCTCGATATGGTGCGCTTGCCATTGATCATCATCGTCTAAAAAAGCAAACCAGTTCGCTGAGCTGCTCAAGGCCGCTTCAAGACCGCAATTGATTGCTTGAGCACGGGTAAGCGAGTTTGCGATTGTTGAGCCTTGCTGTTGGGTTGGCGTATTGCACGCTTTCGTACCAAAGCCTGCCCCTACCATAAGGAGTTCTAGATCCTGCGATACATATCCATCGATCCAATCAAGACATTGCTTGGCTTGATCGGCCAAGTGCTCGCTTGTATCCGTGCCTGCGTCGTGGGAAAACGCGGCTTGCGCCGACACCACAATGAGGCAAATCGGCCGATAGCTTTGATTTAGAACACTCTCTATGCTTTTTCTAAGACTTGCTCGCCACTGCGTGCGCATGATCACCGCCACCTTGGCATGTGGCAGCAACCGCTCAACGTTTTGTGATGCCTCAGGTAGCGTTTGACATACCGGCTTGATACGAGGAGCGGTTAGCTCAGTCTTCATCGCATCAACGCCGAGGGTCTGGGACAGCTGTGAAAAGGCTGAGCTGACGTCTGGGTCTGGCTTTTGGCCTGGCTCTAGGCAAAGGTAGGCCTCGACAAAGCGGGCCTTATGATGAACGCTATAGCTACGATACCGATTTAATGCCTCAATGGTTTCACCATAGGCTTGTTGAGCCAATTGCGAGGCAAAACAGGCCATAGCGCTGCGTTTTCTTTCCATACTTGCGCTGATATCCACAAGCACGTTGGCTCGCAGGGGCTGACCGACCTCATAAAACATGAGCCGTGGCTCAGCCTCCAACGCAAATCCAGGGGTGCTTACTTGCGCATGAGCAGGCGTTGGTCGCCCCTGACATTGCTGCCAGGCCCAGTAGGTACAAAGGCTTGCCACGCGGTGATCGGCATGGCTCTCAAAGGGGGACGGTGCAAGGACCACATCGGGCTTAAAGTCTTGCATGCACTGGAGCATGGCTTTGACCAGGTCTTGGCCAGGCATCAGTGCTTGGTCGGGATAAGCCCAGGCACGAAGCTCGCATCGCTCCCATATGCCAAGTGCTTTCAGGGCGCGCTGTGATTCGGCCTGCCGAACCCTGACAGGATCATCATGCGCGTTGAAAACGCCTCCTTTAGCCCCATCGGTAAGTAGCACGATCATGAAGGCCTCGGCTGCTTCTTGCTTGGCCAATAGGCCACCGCAACCAAAGACTTCATCATCGGGGTGAGGGGCGAAAACCAGTAGCCTTTTGTGGCCTGCCTGATCGCTAAGAGTTGCTGGTTCAAGACGCATGGGCTTGAATTGTAAGTGCCCAATCTGTGACCCATGTCACAAAGTGATAAAGCTTTTCGGTAAGCTTGGCTTTTGATCGAGGAGCGTCAGCCCTACACTTTGCATCACCATGAAAAGGTTTACTGTCTTCAAGCTGCTCACTGCTTTGCTGCTTGCAATTAGCGCCTCTCTGATTCACGCAAGGCCTGTTGGGGAAGTCTTGTTTGCCGTGGGCGATGCGCAGCTTTCCGGGCCAGGTGGCTCACAGGGGCAACACGCCTCAGTGCTTCAGCGTGGCAAAACCGTAGCCGTAGGCGATGTGATTGAGACGGGCGCGGGCGCTCATGTTCATATTCGTTTTATCGATGGCGCCCTTGTCAGTGTGCGTCCCAATTCGCGCTTATCGATTGAGCAATACCAATTCGATGCCGAGCAAGCGCAACGCTCCCAAGTTAAGTTTCAACTGCTCGAAGGCACAGCCCGATCAATCACGGGTAAGGCGGGCGAGTCTGCCAGGGATCGATTTCGCCTCAATACCCCCGTAGCCGCTGTAGGCGTGCGCGGAACCGATTTTGTAGCCACCACCTCGCCTTCACAAACAGCCGTCGTCGTCAACACCGGTGCCGTAGTCGTTTCCCCCTTGGGTCCTGGATGTTCGGCCGAGATGCTGGGGCCTTGTGGTGGGTCTGCTGCAAAACTTTTAAGTGCCGAGATGGGTCGCGTGCTTGCGCAGATTGAAGCCGGCTCAGTCCGATTCTTGCCCTTGCGCCCAGGACGCTTTGAGCAGTCGCCCCATGCCGCCGAGCCCGCAAGCCTTGTCCAGGGCCCTTCGCGTCGCGAACCAGTGGATGCAGCCCTCGCTGCGCAAATCGCAACGCCTGGTGTGCTGACTGCAGGCGATGTGACGATTCAGGTGGCAGGTCTTAGCACAGGCACGCAAAGCAGCGCTGCTCAAGCCAACGCCTCGGCCGCGGCAGGTACGCTGCTAGGTGATCAACGTTCGCAAGGGGTCTCCGATGCGCTGACCAAGGTCGTGAATCCGGGTGCGAGTTTGCCGCCCTCAAGCTTGCAGTGGGGTCGAGGGGCTGCCTCACCAATCCCTGGCGAGACCCATCCAGCACCGATTATTGAACGTGCCGACTACACAAGGATGTTGGTCTCGGATGGTGTGAATGCGATTTTTGGGCCGGCCGATGCTCGCAGTGTGGTCCCCAAAGAGGGTCAATTTCAGTTTGTCTTACGCGATGCACGAGCAGCGCTGATGACCGAAAGCGGCCCGAGTGCAGGCCGCAT
>JALQWJ010000245.1 GCA_023258775.1 Burkholderiaceae bacterium
GAGGGTTCAACTTCACCTTGAGATGCTCAACCAGGTCCGACCAGACCACGACGCGCCCGAGACGCTCAAGCCCAAGCTCCTCATTGCGCATCATCAGTCCCTGGCCCACCTGGCTAGCAGATCGTGCACCAATTTGTACTTCAACACTGGTGATGTCGGCACCCTTGGGCAGCGAGCCGGTACAGCGTTTGATCAATTGAAGCGAGCCTGCCGACAAAGCGAGGCTTCGCTCGCCGATTGCGCGATGTTGAAGCGGGTCTTCGGGTCGGTTTGCTTGGATGTCTTCGCGAGGGTATAAATCCCCAAGATCGCCTTGCCAGCCCTCGCGCAATAGCATCTGCCCGAGGGCGAGGGCGCTTGGACCAAGGCCCTGGATTTCTAGCCTAAGCATCGTCGGTCTTAGACTGAAGAAGCCAGCGCTCAGCTTGAGCAAGTCGTTCGGGGGTACCCACATCGCACCAATAGCCTTGATGGTGAAAGCCCATCCAGCGTCCTTGCGCTTTAGCAGCCTTCAAAAGCGGACCGAGTTTGGCACTTTGGTTGCTGCTGATCGCAGCGAATAGCTCCGGTTGATAAATCCCAATCCCGCTAAAGGTGAGCATTTGCCCGTCAAGCTCAAAATCGCCCTCGGGATGATGGTCAGGGTTGTTGACGAGAACGCAGCAAGCAAGCAGGGGCAAAGCATCTGCAGTCGCCATCATGTGCTGCACGGCCCATCCAAGCGCCTTGCTCAAGGGAAAATCGCAGACGATATCGGCGTTTAGGACCAGGAAAGGCTCTTTTCCCAGCATCGGTAGTGCCTTGGCAATACCGCCAGCCGTTTCAAGGGCTGGCGCTTCAGCAGACCATTGCACATGCACATCCCACGCTGCCCCATCGCCAATCGAGTCGACAAGTTGATCACCAAGCCAGGCATGGTTGATCACTAATTCGTTAAAGCCTGCGGCAGAAAGTGCGCGCAAATGTCGGTGAATCAAGGCTTCACCGGCAACGGGTACAAGCGCTTTGGGGATCTGATCGGTGAGCGGCCGCATTCGCTCACCCCGTCCCGCAGCAAGAATCATCGCCTTCATGACTTTCCTGTCCTTTTGGCCGATTGGAGCCGCGGGCTCATGATTCCAGCCATTCGATGACAAGATCAGCAAGTGCTGAGAGTTCCTGGTATCGCATCAGGACGGGCAGCACATAAGACAAAACCACCGGCAGGTCGGCCAGATAGCGGTCTTTGCCGTCACGGTAATTAAGCCTCGCAAAAATGCCAAGGATCTTCAAATGCCGTTGCAGACCCATCCATTCAAACTGGCTCCAGAAATCTGGGAAATCTGCGGCAACAGGCAGTCCAAGTTTTTTTGATGATTCCCACCAACGGATCAAACCATCAAGTTGAACCTCCTCATCCCAGGCGATGTAGGCGTCTCGCCAAAGCGAGACAAGATCGTAGGTGATTGGGCCTAGGACCGCATCCTGGAAATCCAAAACACCTGGATTGCGATCACCAGCGAGCAGCATGAGATTTCGGCTGTGAAAGTCCCGGTGGACATAAACCTGTGGCTGAGCAAGGCATTGCGCAATGATGCAGTCAAAGGCCTCATCAATGACCTGTCTTTGGGCATCGGACAACATCTTGGCCTTGTGTTTGGCGATGTACCAGGTTGGCCAGAGCTCCATTTCATCGCGCAGGCGTTTGGCGTCGTAGGGTGCGAGCTGATCGACACGGGTTGCCTGTTGAATGGCCTGCAAAGCCTTGCCCGCTTCCCGGTAAAGCGCGCTTGCAGCTGGTACGCGCTGCGCTGCGGGCGTGTGCTGTTGAAGTACATCAAGGTAAGTGTGGGAACCGAAATCCTCCAAAAGCAAGAATCCTTGTTGAGGCTCTTGTTCGAAGATTTTGGGCGTTGTCATGCCAGCAGACCCAAAGAGCTCGGCTACTTTCACGAAAGGTCTCAGGTCTTCCTGTGGGGGCGGTGCATCCATGACGATGAAGGTTTGCCCTTGGGCCTTGCAAGCTACCCGAAAGTAGCGGCGAAAACTTGCATCGGCCGATGCGATCTGGAGACTTTCCGGATCAATCGCGTAGTTTGCTGCGATTGTTTGTAACCATTGTTGTAATGATGCTTGACGTGAATCCATGAAAACGAATGTTTGTCCTGAGTCTTGATTAAGGATTTGTTTAGAGTGCTTGCGTGTCAACACAGTTGTGGAAGCAGACGGGCTTTTGGCGCTGACTACAAAACAGGCCCCAACAAAGGCAAGTAAAGACCGATGTCCTGGCTTGGGTAGGCGATATCATAGACTGATGCGCTGTTTGTTCCGCTTGGTTATCTATTTGACTGGACTTTTCGCTTTGCTGGCGCAGGCACAGGTGTCGACCGAGGGGATTCGGCTCCGAATCGAACCAGAACCCTCTGTCGCGCTTGCAAGATTGCCGGGAAAGCGTCCCGTTTATGGAAGGGCCGACGTGATCGAAGGCTCGGTTGATGAGCGCATGAGTCTTAAAGGAAAGGCCAATTTACGCCAGGCGGGGACGTCGTTAACTGCTGAGCAAATCGACTATGAGCATCAACTTGATGACTTGCACGCACAAGGACAAGTGCGCCTCGCCAAGGGGGGCACCATCGTTCAGGGGCCTGAATTGCGTCTCAAACTAGACAGTCAAATTGGGACAATGGATAACGCAACGATTGCCATGCCCGCAGTTGGTGGCTTTGGGTCGGCAAAGCGGATCGAGTTTGACGGTCCCGGTAAGGTCAATTTGTTACAAGCAATGTTTACAACCTGTCGCCCAGACGAAGCCGGTTGGCTACTACAGGCAGACAAACTTAGGCT
>JALQWJ010000246.1 GCA_023258775.1 Burkholderiaceae bacterium
AAAACAAAGAACAGTCCGAGAAATCCAAAGAGTTTGAACTGCACCCAAATCGCCTCGCTAAAGTGAGAAGCGACCCACCAGTTCGCTCCGGCCATGAGCACGAAAAACCCCGACCATGCCCACAATAATTGGTTCCACCGCTTTTCATCCATGCGCACTTGTGCACCCATCACGCTTTGCAAGAGGTTTTTGCGAAATCCCAATTGTGCGATTAAGAGCACCAGTGCGAATCCGATGTTAAGAACCGTAGGCTTGAGCTTAATGAACCATGGGTCGTGAAGCCATAAGGTGAGTCCGCCAAAGACCACAATGATCCCTAGCGAAAACCACTGCATGCCGCTCACTGGTAATTTCCTTAGTTTTAGCCAGGCGATTTGCAGGATTGATGCGACGATGGCAACGCCTGTGGCGGTCTCGATCCCCCAAAGCTGATAGGCCGCAAAAAATAAAACGATCGGTAAAAACTCGAACAAAAACTTCACGAAATCTTTCCATCAAAATCAGAACGTGCAGGGATTTTCGCTTCAAAGCGAAGCGAGGCGGAGTTAATACAATAACGCAAGCCCGTTGGTGCTGGCCCATCGTCAAACACATGGCCAAGGTGGGCATCACAATGAGCGCACTTCACTTCAATCCGTACCATGCCATAACTGAGATCCTGGATGTAACTGATCGATGCCTTCGTGAGCGGCTGAAAATAGCTTGGCCATCCGCTACCGGAGTCGAACTTATCCTCCGATGAGAAAAGCGGCGTTGAGCAGCAAATGCAGGCGTATTCGCCCTTTGCTTTGTGATTCCAGTACGCGCCGGTAAAAGGCGGCTCTGTGGCACTGCATCGTGTGACTTGGTACTGAATCGTGTTGAGCTTCTTTTTAAGCTCTGCATCGGTTGGTGCTGCCTTAGGATAGTTGAGGCTTTCCATCATTTCACTCCAGGTTAGAGATGTTGACGTGACGCGAATTGATTAAGCGTTTGAGATTTGGCACCTGATTGTGACCGTTTAACAAATTAAAGAATGATCGGATCATGACGGACAACGCGCTTATGATGAGCAACTCACACTCAGGCCCTTAGCCCACTGTGGTGGCTCAGCAGCATAGCTTTCAAACTCGGGTTGCTCGTCATAGGGCTTGCGTAATACATGAAGTAAACGCTCGATTTCATCATAGTCTGGCTGTCCGTGATCACCGCGTGCACGGCGAATTGCCAGCTCGGCAAGATGATTCCTAAGTATATATTTTGGATTCACCGCAAGCATCATGGCTTGTCTTTGGCCGGGATCCCAACGAAGTCGGCTCATCTGACGCTGGGCGATGTCGCGATAAGCATCCCACCAGGCATCGAAGCTCGCCAGATCGAGCACCATGTCACGAATTTCAGAGCATTCTTGAGGAGCTTGCAGCGAGGTCTTGCTGAGCCGTCGAAAAAAGAGGGTGAAATCGGGCTTACAGCGCTGCAGCATTTCCATGCTTTGTTCTAGAAAATGATGTATCGATGGTCCAGCATCATCGTCCAGATCTTGCTCATCGCTTTGGGCGGTCTGAGGATCATCGGACTTATGCTGGGTCTTTAACCCCGCAGGCATCAAACCAAACTTTGCCGCAAAGCGTTCTTGCCATCGCGTCTCATAGGCGCTGCGGTAGGCTTGCAAGCCCTCGGCTAGGTAGGGTGCTGCCTCTTCACTGAGCACTGTTCGAAAAGCTAGCGCCAAGGCTTTGCAATTCCAAGCACCAACCGCGGCTTGATTGTTGTAACTATAACGACCTTGATGATCGGAGTGGTTACAAACATGGTCCTCATCATATTGGTCCAGGAATCCAAAAGGACCGTAGTCGATGGTCAGACCCATCAGACTCATGTTATCGGTGTTCATCACGCCATGACAAAACCCTACCGATTGCCAGCGCGCAATGAGATCGCCGCTTCGTGACGCAATCGATTTAAAGAGTGCTAGTTTGTAAAAGTCGTCATCGCTGAGTCCAGAGGCTTCGTGGCAAGCGCTCAAAACCGCCGGGTAGTGTTTTTGCGCAAGCTTTCGCAGTAAATGATTCAGTGCATCGTGATGGTGAAAGTGGGCGAAAAATTCAATATGGCCAAAACGCAAAAATGAGGGTGCGAGCCTGGTCACAATGGCTGCAGTTTCGGTGGTCTCACGAAAAACAGGGTCATCGGATGCGTAAAGGCAAAGCGCACGCGTGCTTGGAATGCCCAGTCCAATCATGGCCTCAGACCCGAGGAATTCCCGAATCGAGCTGCGCAAGACGGCGCGGCCGTCGCCCATCCGCGAATAAGGTGTTTGTCCCGAACCTTTAAGCTGAACTTCGATCCGATCGCTTAGCTCTATCGAATCAAGCGCATCAAAACCCCAATCTAAGGCGCTTGCCTGGCTCGGTAAGTCACCCAAAAGCATCGCACGTCCATCGCCGAGTTGTCCTGCCCAGACACCGAATTGGTGGCCAGCATAGGCGCTTGCGATTGGCGCCAAGCTTTGTCCAAGGTACTCAACTTGACCCTGAGCAAAACAACTTTCAAAGTCGTGTGCGTGGCGCTCGACATCGCTGTTGTTTAAACCGATGCAGGCAGCGGCCTCATCGCTCCAGCAAAGGAGCCTGGGTTCATGAAGCGCTTCTGCCTCGACACGGCGGTAGGCCACAGGAAAGCCAGCGAAATCCTCGGCGAAGCCTTGTTTCCAATTCAAAGGGGTTGTCGCAGCTGCAACATGAGCAGGATGTGATTCGATTTTCACTGCAATGGCCGCCTCAAAACAGTTCGCTTATCCGAGGATTCGGCTAAGTACACAAAGCTTCGCTATTC
>JALQWJ010000247.1 GCA_023258775.1 Burkholderiaceae bacterium
CTGAAAAATCAGAAGGGTTTTCAACCGAGATCCTCGAGGACGGTCAAGCCTGGCGTGTCTTTGTTACTAACGGTGCAGAAAAAGGTGACCGTGTCTATGTGGCCGAGCAGATCAGTAGCCGTGACGACATCATGTGGACGATATTGCGAAGCCAATTCATTCCCTTTGTCTTCGCACTACCGATTTTGGCAGCTGGGGTTTGGCTGAGTGTTAGGCAGGGGCTGTCGCCGCTTGCTCGAATACGGCGCGCACTGCTATCGGAATCGGATCGGTCTAATAAAGATCTTCTAGGTATGCAAGCACCCAAGGAAATTGAACCCTTAATTCGCGCCATTATTGAATCGCAATCCAAGCTGCAAGCTAAGTTAGATGCTGAAGCACGCTTTACAGGCGATGCGGCCCATGAGCTGCGTACACCCATTGCTGCAATTCGTGCGCATGCCCAGGTTATCGAGCGCATGATCCCGAAGGACAGTGAGGCTGAAAGGCTATCACTTAGCGACATGCTCGCGGCATGTGACCGCGCTACAAGACTTATCGAACAACTACTTGCCCTTGCACGGTTAGAGTCGAGCGAGCAAGCTGCAGCCAGTCGTGAGTTGTGTCGGGTCGATCAACTTGTGATGCAGGCCGCGCGAGAGCTGGCACCTCGTGGACTAGAGAGGGACCAGGTCATCGAAATGCACATCGATGAGCATCAATCGATCGAGGACTACGTGAACCCAGCACTCATAGAGGCCTTGGTTCGTAATCTGATGGATAACGCAATTCGCTATACCCCAATCGGTGGGCAGGTCCAGCTTCGCATGGAAGGCTTATCGAAATCTTGGCTATGGCGTTTAGTGATTGAGGATAGCGGTCCCGGGCTAAGCGAGAGTCAACTGTCGCGCCTCGGTGAGCGGTTTTTTCGTGTGCTTGGTTCTCAGGAAACAGGAAGCGGCTTGGGATGGTCGATTGTTCGAAGAATCTGCCATCACGAGAAACTCCACGTGCACGTTGGACAATCAGCAAACGTTGGGGGCTTGAGCGTTGAGATAACAAAGCCATTGAGTGAGGGCTAGGCTTCAGGCAATAGGCGCCGCTTACTATAAGGCAAACAAGCTTATCGCCAAGCAGTCTGGCTCCTTTCTGCACTCCTTGTATACGACGGATTAGCCCGCATGAAATCACAGGCTCATTGGCAAACCGGTATTGCTTGGCGAGGCCACTTCTAAGCTGCTATGGCTTGGCGCTGATGCTTTCCCTCTGGGTCAGCCAGGCTAAAAAGTTAGCTTTTTCTTGAGGGTCGCATGGCCTCCCGAATACATCATTACAGTTACGACGAAACCACTTAGCCACCTTTTCGGCGTCGGTGAACCGTGCCGCATTGGTCTTTGGATCCAAAGGCTTTATAAGCCTTTTTGTACTTTGGTGCTCTCCATTTTGCCCTGGGTCTGGTGAGTGGCAACTTTCGCATGAAAGCCCGGCTTTGCCCTTTGTGCGGTAGATAAGATTCCCCAGCTGGTAAAGAAGGCTTGGTCGGAGCAGTGCCTATGATTTGCTCGATGATGATGCGTTGTTGAGGGCCCATCGCAAGCGCGTTTGACGTAATAAGAAGTGTTACTAGCAGCGGAGGAAGGGCGCGAGCCATGACGGCGTCTCCTGACGTGTTCGATGCTCGATTGTTTGCTTCACAGCTTAAGCGAGGCTTAAGTGGCATGTGCCTAGCTCATCGGTCTTATCTCCTTAAGCTTGCCTTAAGAATGCCTCCCTAACATGCCCACATTCCATCAAGAGCTGTGAACAACCATCTGGAGCAACGCTATGAGTCGTAACGAGAATAAGGCCTACCAATTTACCGTAGTTAATGGGCAGGTTAGTGCGGTATTTGAAATCAAGAACGGTCGGGCAAAGCTCAAAGCGATGGAATCCGACGAATCATATGTGGTGGAAGGATCATCAATCATTAAGCGTGAGTACGATGATGGCCGCATTGAGAAGACGATTTATACCGACGATAACGGTGACGGTTTTTATATCAAAGTATCGGAGACCTATGAGCCTTACAGCGCTGCCCAAGGCTTATCTTTAAGCTTAGGAACGCTCAATGCTTCCCAGCCTGCGACCCCAACAGGGGTCAGCGATGCTAGTTTGTCAGGCTATCGATTCACCATCAGCGGAGATCAAGTCACCGCTGTCTACGAACTTGAGCGTGGTTATCAAAAACAAGAGCGAATCGATAGCCATGAAACCTGGATTATTCAAGCAGGCCAAGTGATTAAGACAGAGCAAGAGCACGGTGTAATTGAAACAACGGTCTATGCTGATGTTGACGGCGATGGCGTATTTCAAAAGGTCGCTAAAGACTACGGCCTCACTGATGGAACAACGACGCATTGGCTGGCCGATAACCAACATGGTGACGATGGCGATAATCGCTGGGAAGGTAGTCGTGATGATGATGCCTATCACGGTGGTTCTGGCCGAGACAGTTTAAGGGGTGGTGATGGCAGCGATGATTTGTATGGGGGCGATGACGACGACAACCTCTCAGGCGGTATCGGTAACGATGACTTAGACGGTGGTCATGCAAACGATACGCTCTATGGTGACTCAGGAGACGATCATCTAGAGGGCGGCATCGGCGATGATCGATTACAAGGTGGCGATGGCGCTGATGAACTACACGGCGGAGAGGGTCGTGACTACCTAGACGGGGGCTTTGGAAACGATCATCTCGTGGCCGATTCGGATCTGGACTACGATCTTTACATCGGTGGTGCAGGAAAGGATACCCTTGACTTTAGTGCGTCACTGGGTCCCGTCGT
>JALQWJ010000248.1 GCA_023258775.1 Burkholderiaceae bacterium
AGTTACGGCTATCAGAGGGGCAGAAAATAGTGGTGCTATAAAAAATACAAATATCAATCAGTTGACTGGCATTAGCTCGCGCTGAACGGTCGATGCTTTGCAGCACAGGCTACGCAGAGCCAGCGTCGCGTGATGCCACCTTGAAGAATCATCCACATGCCACCATCGGCATTTTTTGGGCCCAGGCAGTAAGTACACCAACGGGTACCCTCCATCGATGGCGTATCAGCGAGCTCAAGTGTGCTTCCGAAGGGCATAGCAACCGTCTTCCTAACGGGTGCATCAACAAGGCTTGGAGCAGGCCTTGCTCGCTTTGGCGGGGACGGCTTTTGTTTCATCATGAAATCCGATAAAAAAGAACATTATGAATCGTGAAATCTTGGGTTTTCTTTGGCTCCTGAAGATGCCCGTTGGACTTTGGCAGGGTAATTGAAAGGAAAAGAGTCAAACTGAAAGGAAAAGAGTCAAAAATTTCGGCATACTTTGCGCTGAATGAGCCTACCAAGTGTGCTGAACAAGCCTACCAAGTACGCTGTAAGAGGCTACTAAGTCGGCTGAAAAACCTATCAAGTCGAGCCTACGCTCTTTTTCCGTCAATAGCTAACAATTCAAGCGATTTGATGTCGTGAATGGAAAACTTTGATGTTGCACCATATTTCCCTCGGATCCTTGGACATTGACCGAGCGGCGCTGTTTTACGATGCAGTGCTTTTTCCGCTTGGATACGTACGGGTTTGGAGTGACTTGGACGCAGCTCTTGACAGAAAGGCCGTCGGTTACGGGCCACCTGGATCGGGCGATAAACTTGCGATCAAGCAAGTGCATGAACCCATCATGAGATTGCCAGGCTTCCATCTCGCTTTTACTTCACCGAGCAGGCAAGCAGTGATTGATTTTTACGAGGCTGCAATGGCCACTGGTGGGATTGATTATGGACGTCCGGGTCTGCGCCTTCACTACGGACCAAACTATTACGCCGCTTTTGTGATCGATCCCGATGGACATCACTTAGAAGCGGTTTGCACGAATAACGAGTGAGCTTAAAGATGACAACAGCAAATGAAGCATTGACTAAGGCGAGCTTGCCGCCCGCATTGCGCAAGTGGCATGAGGTTGTTGTGTCGCGTGACCCGTTGGTGCTCCATGATTTGTTACATCATGACGTCGTCTTTCATTCGCCAGTGGTTCACACCCCGCAAATTGGTCGAGCTATTTGTTTCCAGTACCTGATGGGAGCGATGACAGTCTTAAACACACATCAGTTCAAGTACCTTCGAGAGATTGTGGGGCAGCGAGAGGCACTTTTAGAGTTTGCCACTGAGATTGAAGGTATCCAGATTAATGGTATCGACCTGATCAGCTGGGATTGCAATCATCAGATCACCGATTTCAAGGTCATGCTGCGACCGCTGAAGGCGGTTAATCTGGTACATCAAAAAATGGGTATCATGCTGCAAAAGATTGCTGAGCGAAGCTAGGCGTTTTGCCATCTTCATGCATTTGGGGTAGTCGACATAAGGCTCCAATGGTTATCCAATACCATCGGTTCGGGCCAAGGCAGCAGCTGCGCTTGCTTCGGCTGCCACCTTGCTACACCCCACGCGCATGCCAAATACACGTTGGTGCTTTTGGCATCCTTGCAAAGTGCGTAGGGCTCTTCAATCGTTGCAATGATGCTTAGGCTTTGGTCTGAGTTCGGCCGCCACCAGAGCATTTTCCGCGCCCGATTGCTTGAAACACAAAAGCCCCCGTCCGGCGCTGCGCTTATATCGGCGCCGTAGCCTAGAGCGTCGGTTCCTGTCGATATAACGTCAAGACGATCGTCACGGAAAATCGCAAGGCTTGGCGCGAGCCTTCTTGTCTCGAGGCTGTCGTGTTCGGCTTGCATCGCTATACCAATGAGCACTTGATGGGGTGATGAAGCAGTATGTGCTACCTCGCTCAACGCAAGATGACGCATCGACAGTCGGCGATCGGCTAAAGACCACTCGCCGATAACCGCACCGCTTTGCGCATCCATACAACTCAGCTTGGATTGCATAGACGCAAGATCAAGCTTTTGATCCATCGCACCTCGGCGAATTCCGCCATGCGCAATCCAAAGTCGCCCATGCCGATCAAGCAAAACATGGTGAGGCTCAATACCATTCGTGGGCCAGCGCTCAAGCACTTCGAATCGCCTGGCATCCCTAACAGCGAGGTAACCGCGCTGGTCATGAACCGAGGTCTCAGTGGTGTAGATTACAGAGCGATCTGCGCAAATGGCAGCATGGCCATTAAACGCGAAGCCATCGTCAGCATTGATGTAGCGTTCACTCGAGCCTCTCCAATGCATCAGCCATCGACCAGGACGAAGCCCCATCGCAATCACGCTACCATCAGCAAGCTGATTAAGACCGTGTGGGCGTCCATTAAGTTTCACGCGTTCAAGGATTTGGCATCGCTCTGCCTGCCAGTCGGCGTGGATAAGCCCAAGATAGTGGTCACTATCCTTTCTAGGGCTACGCCATGAGGCAAGGAATGTCGATGATAGTGCCGCAAGATGCGCCGATTTCGAAGTTTCGGGCGTATCGGTTAAGGGTTCTGCCTGCTCGTGTGCACTCAACTGCATCATTTGGGCGAGTGCTGCGTTAGTTGATTGAAGTGCACCTGTTGCGGAAATGAAAAGTGGTATACCGCGCTGAAAGGCCTGCGCAAACCATTGACGTCGCTTGATTGATTTCATATCGGATTAGAAGTTATAGCTTGCGCTTAGCTGAAGCGTCCGTGGTCTTCCAGGCAC
>JALQWJ010000249.1 GCA_023258775.1 Burkholderiaceae bacterium
ATCCTTTTGAATGACACGACCTTTGATTTCATAAGGCGTACATTCGTCGAAAATCATAACGATATCTGAGTTTAGATCGGTCTGAATCCTCATCGACTCTTCGGGCGTTAGAAATAGGCGGTCACCATTGATTGGCGATGCAAAGCGCACCCCTTCTTCGGAGATATTGCGAAGCTCAGCCAGACTCCACACTTGAAAGCCGCCAGAGTCGGTGAGAATTGGACCGCTCCAAGCATTAAAGCCATGTAAGCCCCCCAACTTCTTGATCACATCGGTACCAGGACGTAACCACAAATGAAAGGTATTACCAAGAATGATTTGCGCATTCACTTCCCGAAGCGCAGCCGGTGACATGCCCTTGACGGCACCGTAGGTTCCGACCGGCATAAAAATCGGAGTTTGAACCTCACCGTGTTGTAGGCGAAGGCGACCTCGGCGTGCGAGGCGATCTTGATGACTTAAGGTGAAATCGAGCATGGGTAAATAGTGTCGGTCAGCATCGGTCGGCGCTTGTTCAGTCTTGTGAATGTTTCCGTAGATTCACGCTGCATCCACGGCTTGCGAACCAAACAGCAAGCAAGCATCGCCATAACTGAAAAAACGATATTGCTTTTCAATAGCATGTGCATAAAGTTTTCGAATTGTTTTAAAGCCTGCAAAAGCACTCACAAGCATTAGCAGGCTTGACTTGGGTAAATGAAAATTGGTGATTAACGCGTCACAGACTTTGAATGAGAAACCAGGACGTATAAAAAGTTGGGTCTCACCATGTTGTGCGATCACATGACCGATTTGCTCGGGGTTTGCGCAAGTCTCAAGGGTTCGAAGCGCTGTGGTACCGACAGCGATAACTCGGCCGCCCCTTTGTCTTGTTGTTGCAATTGCCTGAGCACAATCCTCGCCTAAAACGTAGACCTCGGCATGCATACGATGTTTATCAATGACTGCCTCGCGCACTGGCGAAAACGTGCCAAGCCCAACATGCAAAGTAACGCTTGTGATCGACACGCCCATGCGCTGAAGCTGCTCAATCAAGGGTCGATCGAAATGAAGCCCAGCCGTGGGTGCTGCGACTGATCCAGGGTTTTTACCGTAAATCGTTTGATAACGATTGCTGTCGTCTCGACCGGCTTGATCACGGATGTAAGGCGGCAGCGGAAGGCTGCCATGTTCCTGCATAACGGCAAATGGATCAGCGTTAAATTCTAAAACGAAGATCGAGTCATGCCGAGCTTTAATAACTGCTTCGCAAACAGGCGCTCCCTGTTGATTCAAAATATGAAATCGTTGATCGACGGCGAGCTTTTTATTGCTACCGATCATGGCAAGCGCGGTTTGAGCTGAGAGCACGCGTTCGATAAGTACTTCAAGGGCGCCGCCACTTGGTTTTCGCGCTTTTAGCCTTGCCTTAATCACAGCACTGTCATTGAGTACGATAAGGTCGCCTGCTTGTAACCACTGCTCGAGCTGGTGAAAGTATTGGTCATGAAGCGACTTTTCTTTATCCAACACGAGTAGGCGCGAGTGACTTCGTTGCGCTGATGGCGCCTGGGCAATCAAGGCCTCCGGAAGTTCGTAGTCGTAATCAGTGAGGTTTTGCATGCCTGCTCGGTGGTTTTCCCAGGGTTTCAGCGCAGGCGTTCGATCGCAACATCAAGCGTGTTTGCGCTGTGACTAAGGCTTAAGCTGCCGTCTTGAATGGTGGCCTGTAATGACATTTGGCGCTGTGCGAGTTGTCCCAATTGGTCAGCTTGCTCACTGGGGATCCTAAAAAATTCAAGTTTAGGGGAGCGCTTGATTTTTGACTCGATGCGCTTCCACCACGGGTCTGCTGCTTGACTGAAGCAGTAAATCCGGACGAGCTCTGCCCGTTGGCAAGCTCGCGCGATTGGCTTTTCTTCGGGTTGTCCCACATCAATCCAGAGCTTGATGAGACCTTGAAAATCGATGACCCATAGATCAGCTTCATCGGCGGTTGATAGCCCTGCGCCGAAGTTTAGGTTGCCATCGCCCTTGCAAAGTCTTTGAACCTCATGGGCGTTGAGGGCGAATGCGAGCAGACGGACCATAAGCCGGACCTCGGTCTCACTTGGATGTCGGGCAAGGGTCAGTTGGTGCTCTGCGTAGTACCCGTGATCGATATCGGCGATTGAAAGTTCGGCCTTATAAATTGTGGATTTCAATGCCATCGCTCTAGCTTTCCTGCTTTCGCATCATGCTGGGCACCAAATTTGCATGGTGATGGTGCATGTCGACCCGAAGCGGTGAATTGCACCTTTTTTAACCATATTTCCTAAAAATGAACATAGACGCACTAAAACAGGGCGCCGACGCGCTCTTTATCTTGTTGGGTGGCATCATGGTACTCGCGATGCACGCGGGCTTTGCTTTCCTGGAGCTTGGCACAGTCCGAAAGAAAAATCAGGTAAACGCCCTCGTGAAAATCTTGGTGGACTTTGCGCTATCTACGGTAGTTTATTTTACCGTTGGCTATACGCTGGCCTACGGTACTAGCTTTTTTGTCGGCGCTGAAGAGCTGGCACAGAAAAATGGCTACGAGCTGGTCAAATTCTTTTTCTTATTGACTTTTGCCGCTGCGATTCCTGCCATCGTTTCCGGGGGTATCGCCGAGCGCGCTAAGTTCTGGCCCCAATTGATCGCCACAGCCCTGATTGTGGGCTTGGTTTACCCTATTTTTGAAGGCATAGCCTGGAACGAGCGCTTTGGCGTGCAAGCTTGGATCAAGGCCACGACCGGGGAGCATTTTCACGATTTTGCGGG
>JALQWJ010000024.1 GCA_023258775.1 Burkholderiaceae bacterium
GACCCATATAGTTATTGCGCTCTAGCCACCGACCCTCACGCACTAGCCTGTCCTTGGTGAAAAGTCGACCTGCAAGTGCAAATATAAAACTTAGTGCGGCCACAGCGACCGGGCGGCGCACTGCAATGGGCGTATTAGTGGTGATGACACCTGCTTGGGCAAGACTGCGTATGTCGACTGAATCGTAACCAACCCCATGACGCGAGACCAGCTTAACCCGTTGGGCATCGCCTGCAAGACTTTGCGCAGTGACCTTGGGTGAACTGATGTGAATCGCGTCGTAGCGCGCCATGATTTCCGGGGTGATTTCACGCACTGATTCAGGCATGAATTCCCATTGGATATGGCTTTGTTGATTTAATAATTCAAGCGGACCGTCGCCAAATGAAGCTTTGCCTTCGGCATTGAGCAGGTCTCGGCTTAAGCCTAGGAAAAATGGCTTCATGGTTTAGTTTCCTTGTTGCGCTCGCATGCTATCGATAAGATGCGCATAGCCTGCTTGCAAAATTGCTGTGTCGGTGCCTGCCGCAATCATGCGATAACCAGCCTTTCTCGCTCTGCTTACCCAGGCTGTCGAGGTCGCCATAAAGCCTGCAACTTTGCCATGGCGTGCAGCAGCCTCGGCAACCTGTTTAAAGGCCTCGTTGAAGGCAGGATGATCAAACTGACCCGCGATGCCCATGAAGTTGCTCAGATCGAAGTGACCAAGCCACAGTACATCGACACCATCAGTGGCGGCGATCGCATCAAGTGCTTCCAGGCCGCGTTCGGTTTCAATTTGTGCAATTAATAAACTGCGCTGATGGTAGGCCTGCATGGTGAGTTCCAGATCCCCGCTTTGGTAATCGCACTGGGCAAAACCAAATGCCGCACCCCTGCGTCCAAGTGGTGGATAGCGACTTGCTTGCACCATCTCAGCGGCTTGTTCGGCACTTTCAACCATCGGCACCATGATGCCGCGTGCGCCTAAGTCAAGTGCTCTTGCAATATAACTGTACTGATTTCTTGGGACGCGGACCATGGGTGTAATTGGCAGCCCTCGGGCGCTTGCGATAAGCCACTTGAGGCTTTCAAAACCCAATCCAGTATGTTCCATATCGTAGATCACAAACTGAGCGCCAGCATTGGCAAGCATGCTTGTGATTCCCGGTGTGAAGCATTCAAAAATCATGGCGCCTTCGCTTGTTGCACCGCTGCGAATATTCGGCGCAAGCTGATCGCCTGTTATTTGTTGATTAATCATCGCTTAATCCAATCATGTGTATTCAGGGTTCGACCGAGCAAAAACAATGAGCCTGTGCCGACCATCTCTCCTCACTGCCAAGCCACTGAAGGGCCCAGCGCCCTTCATGATAAACCTCAGCAAGCAGGCCCTTGATTGGATCGTGTGAGGTCTGCGATTCAAAGGCCTCGCTTTTAGGGCCTCGTCCTAGCATTTGCAAGCTTGATCCGAACCAGCGTTTGAGCCGCTCGCCAATCCATGCGCTGTCAGGCTGTAAGTAACGTACGCTCATCGATGAGACGGTTTTTGCCCGCGCTTTGGCTTTTGCGCCGTCTTCTTTGCTGCCGTCGGTGCTTGCGGCATCTGCAAGCAGTTTGCGCGCCGAGGCAATCGCAGCATCCAATCCACCGAGTTCATCAACAAGTTGGTGAGCTTGCGCTTGGGCCCCCGACCAAATTCGCCCTTGCGCAAGCTGCTCAATGCGTGATTGAGATTGATTTCTTGACTTTGCGGTGAGATCGATAAAGTCTTTATAAATATGCTGAATACGGCTTTCCACCAAAGACTTCATCCTCGGGTCAAGGTCGACTCGCGGGTCATAAGCGCCAGCAAGCCAGTGGCTTTGGTAGCCGCCTGTGCGGATCGACAGTTTATCCATTAAGCCTTGTGCGGTTGGCAGTAAGCCGAACACGCCAATCGAGCCTGTGATGGTGTTGGGATGGGCAATGATCCGGTCTGCCGACAAAGCGATCCAATAACCGCCTGAGGCAGCCAGATCGCCCATCGATACGACGACTGGTTTTCCGCTTTGGCGAAAGCGCTCGAGCGCATGGCGAATAAACTCTGAACCGACTGCACTGCCACCAGGTGAATCAACCCGCAGGACCAGCGCCTTGAGTTTTTCGTCTTCTGCTGCCTTGCGAATTTTCTCGGCGCTTTCGCGGCCGCCGATTACTTGCGCACCGCTGCCACGCTCGCGGATTTCGCCCTCGAGCACCAGCACGCCAATGTAATCACCCTCGCTTTTTGGGGGGTTGAGTGCGGCATAGTGCTTGCTGCTGATCTGCCTAAAACTTCGATAACTTTCTTCCTTCACGCCTTCGCGGATGAGGCGCTCGCGCAGTTCGGGGTAGGGTTGAAGTCCATCGACAAGCTTCCAAGCAAGCGCGAGCTTGCCGGCATCGCCACCCAGGTTTTGAAGGGCATTCGGAAGACTTGCCATCAAGGCATCGATTCGGCCTTCAGGAAGGTTTCTCGCTTTTTCAATATCATGACTATATCGTTTCCAAAGATCTGAGATCACATGAGCTTCAGCTTCAAGCGCCTGTTGGGAAGGCCGATTCGCCACCCAGGGTTCGCCTGCAGACTTATAGGCGCCAACCCTTATCAAATGCGGCGTGATGCCTAAACGATCGAGCGCATCGCGATAATAATTACGACGACGACCAAAACCCTCGATTAAAAGTTCGCCCATAGGATGCATGAAGACTTCTGTTGCCTGCGACGCAATCAAGTATTGGCGTTGGTCAAAGCGCGTGCCCCAGGCAATGATGCTTTTGCCACTCGTTCGAAACTCGGCGAGGCCTTTGGCCAGTTCGTCCATACTCGCAAGTCCGCCGCCCTCGAAACCATCGGTTAGTAGCAAGGCCTTGCTAATCTTGGCATCTTTTGCTGCCGCTCGTAGACTTTGGAGCAGTTCAGGCAAGACGACTTCACGCTTATCCTCATTGATGATGTCGATCAGCCATTGCTCTTTATCTTCGTTACTCGGGGCTTCAACAAGGCGCCCTTGAAGTGAAAGCACTAACACGGTTTGGTCCTTGATTTCATCGCTGCCTTGAGCGAAGGCGAGCCAGAGGGCGCTCGCCAAAAGGGCCAAAAAGAGAAGATTAAGCGTGATGCGACGGCTTAGGTCGAGTGCTCGTGCCAATCGCTTGATCCATGATTTGATTCGGTCCGACAAGTCGCGATCTCCCTAGGGGCTAATAAATTGCGGCAGTTGGGTCATATCGTCAAAGAGTGATGCAGCGCCTGCCTCAAGCAAAGCTTGTTCCAAATCTTGCAGCCTGGTGGCAGGTAGAAACCCAATAACGGTTGCGCCCGCTGCAACACCAGCTTTAACCCCAGTGGGTGAATCTTCGATAACTAAGCATCGCTTCGGATCAACTGCCAAATGTTTTGCTGCGGCGAGATAAACATCAGGCGCCGGTTTAGTTTGCGGCATCTCATGGCCGCTAAAGACTCGTCCCTCAAACCATGAGAGCAAACCGGTCGTACTGAGTTGTAATTCAATTTTTCTGCGGTCAGCCCCTGAAGCACAAGCAATCCGCCCATGCAGGCGTGGGTAGAGTTCGGTCAAAGCTTGTTTAATCCCTGGCGTCGCTTGGACCTTATTGCGCAGTGCTATATCGCGCTGCCTGCGAAATTCGGCGATCCATGTTTCATCAGGACGGCGACCCGAATATCGCTCGATGACATCGAGCTCGTGCTGCAGGGCACGCCCAAGGAAATATCTCACACAGTCCTCAAAAGTCAGTGCCCAACCCCATTCATTTAAGCAAGTGGTGAGCACCTTGAGCGTGATGGGCTCGCTATCGACCAGCACGCCGTCGCAATCAAAAAGGATGGCGTCGTAGAGAAATCTGTTGTTCAAGCGAATTCCTTCCAATAGCGGTGCACCATGATTGCCTGAATACGCACTCGGTGCAAGAATGGACTATCCAACAACACATGCCATTAAAAAGCTGGAGACGATCAATGAGTACCCACACGCCCGGATTCGACAAGGAAGTGCATTTAGGCCCTCTGGCCTCCCGCTATCTCGATGTTGATGCACTGCCCTGGGTACCCAGCAGGTTTCCCGGTATCGATATCAAAGTGTTGATGACTGATCCTTCGACGGGTTTGCACACCAGTCTTACACGTTTTGCCCCTGGCGCAAGCCTACCTGATCATGAGCATGTCGGTATCGAGCAGAGTTGGGTATTACAAGGACGTTTGGTCGATGAGGAAGGAGAATGCCGGGCCGGGCAGTTTGTGTGGCGACCAGCAGGTAATCGACACACAGCCCATGCTCCAGAAGGTGCACTTGTGTTGGGTTTTTTTCAAAAGCCAAACAAATTTTTTGATCAGGGCTAACGCGCAACAATCAGTTCGCAACATGCCTCAGCGCGCCGCCCTGGGTTTGGCTCATAGGGCTTGATCAATACGGTCCTGAAGAACCGGGTCTGAGCGGGCTCCCGCGCATATCGGCAACCGCTGCTTTGGCGGCGAGATTAAGTAGTGCGTTGTCGGCAGCGATGGTGACCAAGTCAAAACCCCATTCGATGGCTTGCTTGGCGTATTCGGTGGTGCCGCAGTGAATGCCTGGGTGAACGCCGTGTTTTTTTGCAGCTTTTAGAATGGTTTTGATGGCATCGACGATCGGCGGGTCGGTTTGATCAAGCTTTGGAATACCGCCCAGTGATAAGCCAAGGTCCGATGGTCCGATATAAATACCATCAAGGCCAGGGGTGGCGAGGATATCATCAAGGTTTTGAAGCGCTTGCTTGGTCTCAATCATCGCGATCGCCAAAATATTTCGGTTCGCTTCTTTTGCGTAGTCTGCGCCTGCGTACCAAAGTGCGCGCGTTGGCCCGAAGCTGCGATAGCCCTCCGGCGCATAGCGGACTGCGCCCACAAGTGCTTCACACTCAGCCCTTGAATTGATCATTGGGCAGATAATGCCGTAGGCGCCCGCATCGAGCATTTTCATGATGATGCCAGGCTCATTCCAGGGTACCCGCGCAAGTGGCGTGGCTTGTGTTGTGCTGATCGCCTGCAGCATGGGCACTGCGCTGCTGTAGTCGACAAGCCCGTGCTGTAGATCGCAGGTTAAGGCATCCCAGCCAGCCTGCGCCATGTTTTCGGTCGCAATCGAACTTGGAATGCCCAACCAGCCATTAATGACCGCCTTGCCTTCTTGCCACAAGGTTTTGACTTTGTTTTCGCGCATGAACGACTCCTTAGGTTTTTGGATCTGTAAGTTGCTAGCTAAGTTCTTGATTGCTGCTTATCGGGCGGCATGTGTTGGCCCTAGGTTGAACGGGTTTCAAAGACTTGAGGATTAACGGTGTGCTCGCGATTAGGTCTTCCGTCGAGCACCTCGATCACATTTCGCACGGCGCTGTAGGCCATTCGGTTCCACGCTTCCCAGGTTACCCCCGCCATATGTGGGGCGCTAATAACCTGAGGGAGTCGCAAAAGTGGATTGTCGCTTTGAGGCGGTTCGTACTCATAAACATCAAGGCCGGCACCGTAGAGTTTGCCGGATTGAAGTGCAGCCGCCAGCGCCTGTTCGTCGACAATGCCGCCCCGCGCGGTGTTAATCAGCACTGCACCTTGCTTCATGGCAGCCAGTCGTTGTGCATTAAAAAGATTTAGCGTGGCCTCGGACTTCGGGCAGTGGATCGATACATAATCTGCCGTCGCTAAAGCTTCGTCCAGGTCACTGACTGGTCTTGCACCAAGACCGCGAATAATATCTTGCTGAATATTCGGGTCATAAACCAGTGTATTCATTTCAAGACCAACGCAGCGTTTGACCATCCGGCTGCCGATACGTCCGCAGCCAATAACCAGTACTGTTTTTTCAAACAAATCCACGGGGAAGTTTTCAAAACGACTCATCCATCGATGCGTGACCACACGCTCGTTAAGATCATGAATTCGCTTGGCAAAAGCAAACATGAAGGCAAGCGCCTGTTCGGCAACCGATACCGAATTGGCAATGCCCGTCACCATGAGTGGAATGCCGCGGCGGGTTAGAGCCGGTACATCGATAGCATCGTAACCAACACCAACGCGCGCGATGACTTTCAGCTGGGGCGCTGCGTCGAGCTCAGGATCGGCAATAGGGGTGAGTCCCAAAATCGCAGCATGAACCTTTGCAAGTCTTGTTCTGAATTCGCTTTGTGTGATCGAAAACGCAAAGCGTTCAAAAACAATATCGTTTCTTCCTTCAGCTGCTTTAAAGGCATCAGGTGCAATAGTTTCAGGAATGAGAATGGTATAGCTCATAAGTAGCTCCGATTCCAGCTTGGGCTGATAACGATTTCGTTGATACAAACATGCTTGGGTGCAGTGGCTACGTGCAAAACGCTGCGCGCCAAGTCTTCAGACTGCAACATCTTTGCGCGGTCTTCGGCGCTCACGGGTACCGGACGCTTATCTAGAATAGGTGTGGCCACTTCGGCGGGACAAATCACCGTGGAGCGGATCCCATGACGAAACTCTTCTTGGTTAATGGCATAGCTCATGGCAACGACACCGTGTTTTGCAGCCGAATACGCAGGCCCAGATACTTTGCTCACAAACCGGCCAGCCCATGATGAGGTGTGGATGAGCAAGCCATCGCCCTGACGGCGCATGATGGGAAGTGCTGCAATCACGCCGTAAAAAGCTGATGACAAATTGCCTTCAATGACATAATTTGCTTGATCGGCTGTTAAGACCGACCAGTTGCGTTCAAGCACATTGAGTCCTGCGTTATTGACCAGAATATGCAAGGCTTTATAGCGTTCATCAATTTCTGCAGCGATTGCCATGACTCGAGCGCGATCCATCATGTCACCAGCGATCACCTTGGCATGGCCGCCCTTGGCATGAATCCGCTGAGCAACGGCGTCAAGCGTTTGCTCGCGCCTGCCCGTAAGAATGACTTTGGCGCCCGCCTCGCCAAAGGCGAGGGCGCAGGCCTCACCGATGCCTGAGCCTGCACCGGTTACCCAGACGACTTTGCCCTCAAGGGATACTTGTCCGAATGGCGCTTGCGCCACTTGCTTATTGTCTTTTCTGTCAATGACTTGATCACTTGCCATAGGTTCTTTAGCTCCTTGCTTTAAATGTTGAAAAAGGGCGTGCAGGAAGTCTTTGAAAAGCGAGTCCTAAATGCTCAGCCAAATTCGCAACTGGCAATTTTGGGGATCAGCGAATCGGAAATCCCTGAGCGCGTATTGCTTCGGCAAGCCGATCCCGACCATTAAGCGAACGGGCATCGGCCACGCGCTGGGTTGAATGCAAGGACCAGTCGACTTCAGTCATGGCTTGGCCACGCTGGAACTGGCGCATGATTTGATCGTAATCTCTAACCGAGTCCAGTTCATGATGGTGTTCATAATGCTCACGATGTAAAACCACCGATTGTGCGAGTCGGGGTTTTACTGCTGTGGCGACGTCGGGTTTTGGATAACCAACACAGAGTCCGAAGATCGGGAATACTTTTGCTGGCAATCCTAGTTCCAGAATGACCGACTCTGGCTTGTTGCGCATCGCGCCAATGTAAACCGTCCCAAGACCGAGAGCCTCTGCAAAAAGCACGGCATTTTGTGCAGCCAGACTTGCGTCAATACAAGCCATTAAAAACATTTCCAAGTACTGATTGGCATCGGTGGCTTGACCGATATGAAGACCAATACGTTCAAGTCTTGACAAATCAGCAAGCCAGACCAGAAGTAAGGGACAGTCATGAATATGAGCTTGATTGCCTGCATAGCTTGCAAGTCTGGACTTTCGCGCAGGGTCTTCGATGGCGACCACACTCCAGGTCTGCAAGTTCGAAGAGCTTGCTGCCGATTGCGCGGCCGCAATCATTTGTTCGAGTACGCCGGCTTGAAGCGGTTTTGACTGAAGACTTCTAACCGTTCGGTGCGCCAGTAAATGTTCGAAAATCGTCGCAACGCTGCTTTCAGAAGGTGGCTCGAAGCCTTGCGATTGCCCATAGCGGCTTTGGAGAGGATTTTGTTGGATCGTTATTGACATGATAGCAAGGCTTTTCTCTGAATTTAAAACTAAGTAAATTAATAACGTTGTGATTTTTTGCCGAAATCAAGTGGGGCTTGCATGCTGAATCGCTCCCAGCCTTTGGCTCTAAGTTCGCAGGCCGGACAGTGTCCGCAACCGTGTCCCCAGCGATGGGCGATGTGTCGCTCGCCTAAGTAACAGCTATGGCTTTGGTCGCGAATGAGTTCAACCAAGGCTTCACCACCCAGCGCAAGGCTCATATGCCAGGTTTTAGCTTTGTCAATCCACATCAGGGGTGTTTCGATGGCGATGCTTCGATCCATGCCTAGCGACAAAGCAACTTGCTGGGCCTTGATCGTGTCATCCCGACAATCCGGATAACCCGAGTAATCGGTTTCACAAACACCGGTGACGAGCACCTGCAAACCGCGCCGGTAGGCCATCGCCGCAGCCAGTGTTAAAAAGAGCAGGTTGCGACCAGGAACAAAGGTGTTAGGCAGGCCATTAGCGTGGATGCGGATCGCTGCTTCGCTTGTCATCGCGGTTTGACCAATGTCGCCAATGACCTTTGCGTCGATGAGATGATCCTGTCCGAGTTTGTACGACCAATGGGGATTGATTCGCTTCATGCCGTCGCGCAATAAGCCACGGCACTGAAGTTCAACCGCATGTCGTTGTCCGTAATCGAAGCCGATGGTTTCAACGTGCTCGTAACGCTCAAGCGCCCAGGCCAGGCAGGTTGAAGAATCCTGGCCACCAGAAAAAAGTACCAGTGCTTTTCTTTTTTCAGTCATAAATGTCTAGGTATCGGGTTTTTTGCGCTTACTCGCCTTCAGGTGGCACCGGACGAGGCTTCTTGTCGGGACCGATGGCAACAAAACTCAGCGTGGCTTCGGTCACTTTGATGATTTCGCCACGTTGGCGGACCCGTTCAGCGAAGACTTCTACGCGCACCGTGATCGAGCTATTTCCAACGCGGATGACTTCGGTATAAAAGGTAACAACATCACCCACATAAACAGGCTGCTTGAATAGAAAAGAGTTCACAGCAACGGTGGCGACCCGGCCGTTGGCACGCCGGCTGGCCGTAATGCCGCCTGCGATGTCGACTTGAGACATGATCCAGCCTCCAAAGACATCGCCATGCATATTTGAGTCGGCCGGCATGGGGACTACCCGTAATGTCGGTATTCGGTCCGGGTAAATACCGGGTAAGGGACTTTGAGGTGAAGGCAAGCGGGTATCCTCCGGTCTTTAGAATTCTTGAAGTTCGATCATGCCATGCGCCGCGTGTCTAGTCAGTCAGTGAGTGCGCCGGCCATTGACGCCGATGCAAAAAACAAGACGAATCCGAGCGATTTGAAAGCTCAGCATTGGGCCACTCTCAAGCGGCTTTGGCCTTACTTGTCGCCCTGGCGTCTGCGTATTCTGCTTGCGCTGTGCCTGTTGGTGGCCGCCAAACTGTCCAATATTGGCGTGCCGATGCTGCTTAAAGCCATGGTCGATGGCTTGGATTTAAAGCCTGGCGATCCGCAAAGCCTCTTGGTTGTGCCCGTGGGCTTATTGGTTGCTTATGCTGCCTTAAGGATCTCGATCACCTTGTTTACTGAGTTGCGGGAGTGGGTTTTCTCGAGAGTGACAGAGGGTGTGGCAAGAACGTTATCGCTAAAGAGCTTTACGCATCTACTTCATTTATCAATGCCTTTTCACCTGCAAGGCCGCATGGGCGCAGTGTCACGCGATTTGGAGCGTGGCGCGCGTGGCCTGCACAGCCTTGTCTCTTACACGGTTTATAGCGTATTGCCGACGCTTGTTGAAATGGGCCTGGTGATTGGCTATCTCGTGTGGAATTACCAGGCAAGTTTTGCCTGGATTGCACTTGTGGCAGTTGTGCTTTATGCCATTTGGACCATTAAGATCACCGAGTGGCGAACGGCGTTTCGTCGCCGGATGAATGAACAAGACTCGCGAGCTAACGCTTTTGCTGTTGATGCCTTGATCAATGTGGAGACTGTCAAGATTTTTGGTAACGAGCAATTCGAAGCACAGCGCTACGATCATGGCTTGCGACAACTCCAAGCAGCTTCGCTTCAGTCGAGAACATCGTTATCTTTGCTCAATTTAGGGCAAAGCAGCATCATCGCTTTGGCGGTTAGCTTGATGGTTTGGCAGGCCACAGAGGGCGTTGTCGCGGGCACGATGACGCTGGGAGACCTGGTGTTGGTCAACGCTTTCATGATCCAGCTTTATATTCCGCTCAATTTTCTGGGTGTTTTATACCGGGAGCTTAAGCAGGGAAGTGTCGATGTTGAAAACATGTTTGCGCTTATGGATCAAAAGCAAAGTGTTGCTGATCGCCTTAATGCGAAAACACTGCGTCGACCAGCGTCAGCTGAGGGCTTATCGATTGCATTTCGCGACGTTCGATTTTCTTACGATGGCAAGCGCGATGTCATTGAATCGCTCACTTTTGAAGTGCCGGCTGGCTCTCGAGTCGCGATCGTTGGCCCAAGTGGCGCAGGTAAATCGACCATCATGCGTTTGTTGTTTCGATTTTACGATCCACTAAGCGGGATCGTGCAGGTCGATGGTGAGGATATTCGAGACCTTAGTCAGCAAAGCTTACGGGCCCAGATTGGGCTTGTACCGCAGGATACCGTATTGTTCAACGAATCAATACGGTATAATATACTGTACGGACGACCAGAGGCCTCCGAGGAGGATTTACGCGCTGCAATTCGGGCCGCACAATTGTTGCCATTGATCGATTCGCTGCCACAAGGTCTTGAAACTGCAGTGGGAGAGCGAGGTTTGAAACTTTCCGGCGGGGAAAAGCAAAGGGTTGCGATCGCGCGGATGCTGCTTAAAAATCCGCCGATCTTATTGCTCGATGAGGCGACTTCGGCGCTTGATTCACGCAATGAACAAGCGGTCCAGGAAGCTTTGGCGCGTGCTGCTGAGGGACGCACCACGGTGGTGATTGCACATCGACTCTCGACGGTTGTAGATGCCGATGCAATCTTGGTGCTTGATAAGGGGCGAATCCTTGAATCAGGTCGGCATGAAGCATTGCTTGCGCAAGGGGGCCTTTATGCGAGCTTGTGGACCATGCAGCAGCAAGAGCCTAGCGCAGGCGGGTTAACATCGCAGCCATTTGAGGAGACCGTTTAATGAGCGTCGACCAAGGATCAGTCCCGCAGCAAGTGGGGCATAACACCCAGCAAAGGTCCCACCGGATTGCCGTGCTACCTGGCGATGGTATTGGTAAAGAAGTCATGCCCGAGGCGCTTTTGGTGCTTGAGGCGGCGGCATCGCGGTTTGGTATCAAACTTGCCATGGATCATTTTGACTTTGCCAGTTGTGACTACTATGCCAAGCACGGGCGAATGATGCCCGAGGACTGGAAGACGCAAATTGGCGGACACGATGCCATTCTCTTTGGCGCAGTTGGTTGGCCCGATACGGTGCCCGACCATATTTCGCTTTGGGGTTCATTGCTACTTTTTCGCAGAGAGTTTGATCAATATATCAACCTGAGACCAGTGCGGCTGATGCCCGGTGTGCCTTCGCCGCTGGCAAATCGCAAACCCGGTGATATCGATTTTTATGTGGTTCGCGAAAACACAGAGGGCGAGTACTCATCTGTAGGTGGGAAAGCTTTTCCGGGTACCGATCGAGAGTTTGTCTTGCAAGAGGCGATATTCACCCGCTACGGCGTTGACCGTGTGCTTCGGTTTGCCTTTGAACTTGCGTCCAAACGCCCGCGCCGCAAGCTCACTTCGGCGACCAAAAGTAATGGCATTTTCATTTCGATGCCTTACTGGGACGAGCGTGTCGCCGAGATGCAAAGCGCTTATCCCCAGGTTCAGGTCGATAAATTCCATATCGATATACTAACTGCACATTTTGTACGCAACCCGGATTGGTTTGATGTGGTGGTCGCATCCAATTTGTTTGGCGATATATTGTCAGACCTTGGACCCGCCTGCACAGGGACTATTGGCATTGCACCCTCGGCCAACATCAATCCGGAGCGCCTCTTCCCCTCACTTTTTGAGCCAGTGCATGGTTCGGCCCCGGATATTTTCGGTAAAGCGATCGCGAATCCGATCGGTCAAATCTGGTCTGCGGCGCTCATGCTCGATCATTTGGGTTATCCGCAGGCGCACGATGCTATGGTGAAAGCTATTGAAACGGTGACTGAGCACGGCCCGCGTACACCCGATATGGGTGGTAAGGCAAAGACCAGCGATGTTGGTAAAGCGGTTTGTGAGGCGCTGGCCCAGGCTTAAACCATGATTCAGGCTTAAACCATGATGTATGCGCCGCGTGAGGCTTTGCTCGAGAGTTTTAAGCGCGCCTTGCTTGCCGCTGATCCCGCGCATGCCTTTGCCAAGCTAGCACTCAAGCCGGGCAGGGGACGCACCATCGTAGTCGGGGCAGGCAAAGCATCAGCCCACATGGCGCATGCGCTCGAACGAGCCTGGCCCAGGGAGTCGCTCGGCCAACTCGCCGGCCTTGTGTTAACGCGTTATGGGCACAGCGCTGCTTGCGAGCGCATAGAAATTGTCGAAGCAGCTCATCCTGTTCCGGACGCTGCAGGCCTTGATGCTGCGCGCCAGGTGCTTGCGCTTGCCTCAAGCCTTGAGCCCGGCGATCAATTGATCGCACTCATTTCAGGTGGCGGCTCGGCGCTTTTGAGTCTGCCGGTTGAGGCTGTTTCGCTTGATGACTTACGCGCACTCACCGCGCAACTACTTGCAAGCGGTGCACCCATTGAAGCGATGAATGTGGTTC
>JALQWJ010000250.1 GCA_023258775.1 Burkholderiaceae bacterium
ATGGGTTAGCCTCAAGCCGTCTTTGCGACTCACATCAACCCGTACCCGCATTGACAGGCCCACCCGCAAGGGGTGCTGCTTTAAATCATCGGGCTCGATGGCAATTCGAACCGGTACACGCTGAACCACTTTGACCCAATTGCCGCTTGCCTGCTGAGCTGGCAGCAAGGAAAAAGCCGTTCCCGTTCCTGGAGAAAGACCAATGAGGCGGCCACGAAAGCGGATCTCATCACCGTAAAGGTCGGCAGTCAGACTTACCGGCTGATCAACCCTTAAGGCTGCAATCTGGTTTTCCTTGAAGTTTGCATCAACCCAGAGTTGATCAAGCGGAACAATTGCCATCATCGAACTACCCTGGGCAACGCGCTGGCCAGGTTGTGCATGACGCTTGGCAACCTGACCACTAACCGGGGCAAGAATTTGCGCACGTTGCTTGATAAGCCAGGCCTCTCGAAGCTTGGCGGCCTGACTCAAAACGCTTGGATGCTCAAAAATAGAGCTGTCGCGCAGCAAGGCTTTTGAGGCAACTGCCTGCTGTTGACTTGCCTCCCATTGCGAGCGCGCAGCTTCGACTTGTGCCTCGGCCGAGCGTACTTGGGCTTCAGCGTTTTTGAAGTCTTCCTGGGTGGTGAGTCCACGATTAACCAGCATAGCACGTCGTTCGCGATACTCCTTACTACGTTCTAATTCATGCTGTGTTCGAAGCCATTCGGCGTGTTTTGCCTTCACTTGGGCTTCGCTCACCGATACCTGCCGCGACAAGGCGGAAATTTCACGAACGGTTTTGCCAAGATCAGATTCAAGTTGTTGCAAATGGATATCAATGTCGCTTTCGTCAAAGGCAAGTAAAGGCTGTCCCGCCTGAACATGCTCGGTTTCTGCGACATAGACTTCGCGTATTGTTCCTGCAGTTAGTGCGCTTACCGGCACCACATGCCCCTGTACGTAAGCATTATCAGTCGCAACGATATCGCGCCAGAACTGATCCCAATAAACGAGAGCTCCTGTTGCAATCATTAAAACGATCATGCTTACGATCGCAAGGCGGCCTTTGCGCCCCGATGCGCGCACAGCGGCTGCAGCAGATTGGGTCATGGTCTTAATCGAGGTGGATCAGTACCTTACCCAGAATTTTCATACTTTCACAGTCTTCATGAGCTGAAACAACATCATGGAGTTGATAGCGTTTGTAAATTTGATGTTTGAGGCGGTCCTTTGAAAGTGCCTCGGTAATGTATTGAGCTGCATCGTGGTGAGCCTGCTCGCCCATCGCATAAACCAGCACAAAGCGAACCGTTAAGTCTTTGGCAAGCATTGGCCAGAAGGGAATGCTAGGTTCTGGAACAGTATCCGAGGCATAAGTCGCAATCACTGCGCGTGCACGCAGTAGCGCAAGGCTTTGTTGAAGATTTGCGCCGAATGCAACATCAATCACGCGATCAATCGGGTTGTCCTCATGAAAGAGTTCTCTACAACTGGCAACAAGATCTTGCTCTTTGTAGTTGATCACATGGTCCGCACCTGCGTTGATGGCGTTCTGAGCCTGCTCGAGCCGTGAAACCGTCGCGATCACCGATTCGGCGCCACCGAGTTTGGCCATTTGGACTGCGTAAAAGCCAACGGCACCGGCGCCGCCCGTAACCAATACTCGCTTGCCAGCAACGCTTCCATCGGCAAAGACGCAACGATGCGCTGTCATCGCGGGTATACCCATGCAAGCACCTGCTTCAAAGTCAGCAGCATCAGGCAGTGTGATCGCTTTTGTAGATGGAACGCAACAAAAGCTGGCGCATGTTCCTAATGCTCTGCCAAGCGTTGCTTCATAAACCCAGACTCGCTCACCGATCCGATCTTTCGAAACACCTTCACCAACGGCTTCAATGATGCCGGATCCGTCCTGATGCGGAATGATCAAGGGAAAGGGCATGTGGATATTGCCGCGATGTCCAGCTCGATTTTTTGTGTCTGAAGGATTAACCGCTGAAACTTTGATACGAACGCCAACCTCGCCTGGTGCTGGCTTTGGCATTTCGAGCTCGCCAAGTTGCAAAACCTCAGCGGCTGGCCCTTTGCGAAGGTAGTAAGCGGCTTGCATGGTCATTGCTTGCTTATCCCTCAAATGTTATTTTCGCATCGCGAATGACCTTGCCCCATTTGGCCAGGTCTGCAGCGATGCGTGCCGCGCACTCTGCGGGCGTTGATGTCGTCGGTTCATAGCCTTGTGAGCGGACCTTTTCAGCAACTGCGGCGTCGCTCAAGGCAGCATTCATGGCTGCATTAAGTTTTTGAACGATATCGGCAGGCATACCCGCAGGGCCAAGCAGGCCCCACCAAATGGCTGCCTCAAAGCCGCTAAGCCCCTGTTCTGCGAGCGTTGCGGCTTGGGGAAGCGCAGATGATCGGCTTGCACTGGTCACGCCCAAAACTTTGATTTTTCCCGATTTAATATGGGGCACTGCCGTTGGCATCGAGGCGAATAACAACGGTACCTGCCCGCCGAGCAGTTCGACCATGGCAGGGCCACCGCCTTTGTAGGGAACATGCACCATGTCGGTCTTTGTCATGGCTTGGAACAGTTCGCCAGCAAGATGGCCAGCGCCGCCAATGCCGGAGGTGCCATAAGTCATACCACCCGGTTTGGCGCGAATCAGGCGCAAGAGTTCTTCGAGATTGTTTGCCGATACCGAGGGGTGGGCAACGAGCGCTGTACCACCGCTACAAGCAATACCGATTGGTGAAAAGCTCTTTACAGGATCATAAGAGAGCTTTTTG
>JALQWJ010000251.1 GCA_023258775.1 Burkholderiaceae bacterium
ACAAAAAGATTCTGCACTACGCCGGAAAGACTAAACCATTAGATGGCAGCCTCGCGCCGGGCTGTATCCCGTTTTGGAGCTATACCTCGCAAGTTCCGGAATTATTGTCTAAGCCAGAACCGATGAAGTTCCATTACCTCATGCCAATTGCCCAACGAGATCACGCAGCCAGCGCACTGGTCATCAAGCCACGCTGATCAATGAGGACCGTATGTTGAGTTAATATTTATTAACGTTTTTAACTCCATACGCTTTTATCGTTCAAACAAAGGCCCAAACTTGTTGAATCATATAGCAATTGGCTGATTACCTTTGGTGCGGGCCATAAGACAAACTGGCAAAAGGATTTAGCGTGTTAAGGATCACCTACATCAGCGAAGAGTCAGCCCCCTTCTCGGTTTCAGCGCTCCTTGAGCTGCTCCAACAATGCCATCTCAATAATCCACGCCAAGGCCTCACTGGCCTTTTGATTTATGGCAACGGCACCTTCTTGCAATCGATCGAAGGTGAGGACGAGGCGGTCAAAGCATTGGTTGAGAAAATTTCCAAAGACCAGCGACACCGCGGCTTTAGGATGCTCCGCAAAGAGATGGCCACCGAGCGGCTTTATGGCGATTGGAGCATGCGCTTTGAACGGCTTACCGAAGAATCGCTTAGAAAAGTCCCAGGCCTTCGAGAGTTCGCAATCAAAAAGTTCAACCGTGATTACCTCGATACGCATGTCGAGGTCGCCGACCTATTGCTTGAGACTCATCGCAGCGCTGGGCAGCATCCGGCGCTTGAAAAGGAAGCGCGGGATAAGCAAATCACCGAGTTGCGGCGCGCGTTACAGGCCTGTGAGCAACGGCAACAAATGGCTGCGCTCCTCATCGAATCGGTCATGGAGACAGGCAAACAAAGCCGCCTTGACGATAGCCAACTTCGCCTATGCAAAGCGATGTTGAACTCGATGCGCAAAACCGGCAAAGCCCGCGCTCGCAGCAAGTAGATCCGAGACAAGACCCCTACCCAGTTTGCAAGTATCGTCTAAGCTGCGCATGTACTAACAAACTCGACTGAGGTCAACACTATGAAACTAGACTCAACGATCAGCGCAGTCGTCACAGGCGGTGCCTCAGGCCTTGGCCGCGCAGCCGCTGAGGCAATCAGCGCAAAGGGCGCACACGTTACTATTTTTGATATCAATGAGGAAAAAGGTCTCGAGGTTGCCAGACAAATTGGTGGCCTCTTTTGCAAGGTTGATATCAACAGTGAAGCCAGTGTTTTGGCTGGTTTCGATCAAGCTCGCGCCAAGCATGGGCAGGAGCGCGTGCTCATTCATTGCGCGATGAGTTCTCGACGCGGAAAAACCTTGGCCTTCGATAAAGCGGCAGGAAAGCTCAAACGCTTATCGACAGAGGATTATGAAGCTGGCGTTCAAGGTGTCTTGGTCGCGAGCTATCGCCTCGCTTCCCTATCAGCTGAAGGGATGGCAAGTCTGCCAGCCCTTGAAGACGATGAGCGTGGATGCATCGTGCTCACCGCCTCGGTTGCGGCGCAAGACGGTCAAATTGGTCAGGTAATTTATGCATCGGCCAAAGCCGGCGTTAACGGCCTCGTCTTGCCAATGGCACGCGACTTGTCCGATCTTGGCATTCGGGTTAACGCGATCATGCCCGGGATTTTTGCAACACCACTGATGCTCGGCGCATCACCGCAGGTGTTACAAAGTTTAAGCGCTTCAGTACCTTTTCCAAAGCGCTTGGGCAAACCCGAAGAGTTCGGCAGCCTCGCCTTGGAACTGGTAACCAACAGCTATTTCAACGGCCAATGCATCAGGCTTGATGGCGCCATCCGCATGGCGCCGCGTTAGTCACCGGATACACCCAACATTGCAGACCCAATCGCTCAACCGCTTAATCATCCGAATTTGACGCCTGGACATAAGCTTTCATGCTCGGCCGTAAAATCTCCTAATGGGACAACCGACATAAACAAGTGACCGCTGATTGCAAACACACCCCCTGGGTGTATGCGCCCTTGTCGATAGTCCTCGGTCAGTAGCGAGATTCGAACCGCCACGGATTCAGCGTGGTTGGGTAAGATTTGCATCGAGATTGGCTTACTAGGGTCAGAAAGGCTCGTAAGGGTGATCAGCGAGTTGGGATTGCCTGAAGCCAACTCGAATTGAACCGCGCGTCCTCTGCTCACAAGCCCTAACCCAACGTTATCAAGAAAAACCTGGTGTGGCCCAACTTTTGATTTGCATGGCACGTAGACGATATAGCGTTGGGCGTGAGCTTCGTGTGCCAAGCTACCACCAAACATCAACGACCAACAAAGAGGAAGGAAGGTGATCCGACGATATATAAAGCGTCTTAGCAAGACGCAATATGACGACTTAAGGACAAACCGGGGCACTATTTCGGCCGGCGATTGATTTCCCACGTTTACTCCCCACTAAGCCGTCATAAAGCAGTCCTTACTGTAGTGATTTCGCTAATAAAATTCAAACGATTTTTACGTGTTTTCGTTATTCGATCGTTTCGCCTAAGCCCACCGCAGGGCTAGAGACCTTGAGAAGTGAGGCCTTAAGCGCTGTGGCATATGCTTGTCTCGCAGTTTGAAGCATTGCAATCTCAGCCTGAAGCTGTCTAACCTTTTGCTCTGTCATGACTAGCATATCAAGCTGCTGGCGGCTTTCCTGAGACATCGTATCGCTCTCATATTCGATGCCATCGATTGAAATCTTTGCCATTCATCATCCTTTCT
>JALQWJ010000252.1:0-2437 GCA_023258775.1 Burkholderiaceae bacterium
GTTATGGTGTTGTTGCTTTTGACGATCAAGGTCGTGCGGTATCGCTTGAAGAAAAGCCAAAGTTTCCTCAATCCAACTACGCGGTCACAGGGCTTTATTTCTATGATGAACAGGTTTGCGATATCGCAGCCTCGATCAAACCCTCTGCTCGAGGCGAACTTGAGATTACCGATGTGAATAAGCGCTACCTTGACCAAGGTGAGCTTCATGTGGAGGTCCTAGGCAGAGGGTATGCCTGGCTTGATACGGGTACCCATGAATCGCTGATGGAGGCAAGCAGTTTTGTCCAAACAATCGAAAAGCGACAGGGTCTGAAGATAGCTTGTCCGGAGGAAATTGCCTTTCGCAGCGGGTGGATCGATGCAGAGCAAGTTGAGCGTTTAGCCACACCCATGCTAAAAAATGACTACGGTCAATACTTGATGCGTTTATTGCGTCAACAAGTCCTCTGAGCGATGAAAGCCATACCGACTCAGCTGGCAGGCCCACTGATCCTGGAGCCGCAAGTGTTTGGTGATGACCGAGGCTTCTTTCTTGAAAGTTGGAACGAAAAAACATTTAAATCGGTTACTGGCTTACCGATGCGATTTGTTCAGGATAATCACTCTCGCTCTGCGTGTGGTGTCTTAAGAGGTTTACATTTTCAGCGGCGTATTCCTCAGGGTAAGCTTGTCAGGGTTACAAGTGGGAGCGTTTGGGATGTTGCCGTTGACATTCGCGTTGATTCCCCGAGCTTTGGTCAATATGTCGCCTGTGAGCTCAGTGCGGCGAATCATCGTCAATTGTGGATTCCACCGGGTTTCGCCCATGGTTTTTTGGTGCTTTCCGAATCGGCGGATTTCCTCTACAAAACGACCGCTTATTGGATGCCTGAGCATGAGCGAAGCCTTCTGTGGAACGACCCGGCGATTGGTATCCAATGGCCACTTGATCGCCTTGAAGGCAAGCAGCCTAGGCTTGCCGCCAAAGATGCCTCGGCCCAAACCTTGGCTGAACTCAAGCAAAGTGGCGACTTACTTTGCCTAAACGATTCTGCCTAGGGCTTTGTTGCGATGACGGTTCTGGTCTTCGGCGCAAATGGGCAGCTTGGTTGGCAGTGCGTGCGAGATTTACATGCCGCTGTCGGGGTCAAACGCGAGCGCTTAGACGCTAGTCGAGCATCGATAGAGCATGAATTAGTATCGCTATTGGATCGATATCAGCCTACGGTGATTATCAATGCCTTGGCCTACACATCGGTTGATCGTGCTCAACAAGAACCCGAGCTTGCCTTTCGAATAAATGCTCGGTTTCCCGGTCTTTTGGCCAAGCACGCTGGCAATGCCTTACTTATTCATTTCTCCAGCGATTATGTGTTTGACGGTCATTCATCCCAGCCGTACAGCGAGAGCGACCCCACTGCACCGCTCAGTGTTTATGGGTCAAGCAAGCGTGCTGGCGAGCTCGCTGTACTTGAAAGCGAAGCCCATGCGCTTGTTATTCGGAGCACCTGGCTTGTGGGGGAGCACGGACAGAACTTTGCCAAGACCATCTTAAGGCTCGCATGCATGCGATCAGCGCTTCGGGTCGTAGCAGATCAGTGGGGTGTGCCTACACCAACCCCATTTTTATCGACCCAACTTGAAACATTAATCAAAACGAAACCAAGCATATCGAAGGGTTTGTATCACCTCGTACCTGAAGGCGAAACGAATTGGTATCGATATGCTTGTTATATTATTGAGAAAGCAAGTCAGCACCCTCGTTGGCAGGATCGCTTGCGCATTAAGGCGACTTCCGTTGAACCCATTCCCACCCAGGCCTATCCCTTACCCGCTCCTCGCCCGCTTAATTCAAGACTTGATTGTCATCGTTGGCGTCAGGCGCTCGGTGTCACGCACCTGGCTCCGTTTGAAACGGTGCTTGACCCGGTGCTTGATCGAATCCTTGTACAAGAGCCTTTAGACCCAAGCGAGCATTAGGCGGATCGACGAGCGTGAAGCCAACAGTGCTCATTGTGATGGCAACTTATCAGGGTGAGCGCTTTGTGCAAGAGCAGCTTGAATCCTTTGCTGCGCAAGATCACAAGGCCTGGGAACTGCTGGTTGCTGATGATGGTTCGAAAGACCACACACTCAAGCGCATTGCCTCGATTATGGATAAGCCGGGGCTGCGATCACATAGGTGGTCATGGATCCGCGGCCCAGGCAAGGGTGCGGCAGTGAACTTCATGGCGGCGATGTTAAAGGCTCAACAAGCGATTGAGGAGGGGCATACGTCTGCGAGTTATGTCGCGCTCTCGGACCAGGACGACGTATGGTTACCTACGAAGCTCAGTGCGGGGGTTCAAGATCTTCGCCTTGTCGATAGCGATCAAGCTGCGCTTTGGTGTTCGTCAGTTTATTTTTGGAAGGATCATGTGATTCAAGGCCCAAAGCATCGAAGCATCTCGCCAACG
>JALQWJ010000252.1:2447-2726 GCA_023258775.1 Burkholderiaceae bacterium
AATACGGTCATGCTAAATCGCAGTGCGCTGGACTTGCTCGTCAAAACCCAGTCTGATTTACCGATCGTGATGCATGATTGGTGGCTTTATCTTCTGGTAAGTGCTTGTGGCGGCAAAATCATTTATAGCGATGAGCCGAGCTTGCTTTATCGACAACACGGTAACAACGTCATTGGCGCTGCATCGAGCTGGTCTGAGCGATTCAAGCGCTTTCGCTTTATGTTGCAAGGCGGCTTTGCACCGTGGAATCGTATACATATAGAACGCCTCAAAGATATT
>JALQWJ010000253.1:0-2434 GCA_023258775.1 Burkholderiaceae bacterium
TTACGAAATCTTAAACTATCGTGGCGGCTTGTTTTGAATGAAAAAAGGGTATCGTTCCAATGATGAACATCAAGAATCTGAACTTCGTCAAACGCCGCCATAAATGATCCATTAAACAGAACAAGATTAAACCAACACCCCAAGATCATCGCCACCCGAGCCCATCACCCGCCGAGCTCATCACCCCGCGGGTCTGCAGCCTATCAATAGACCTCGTCAAGCATCTTGACGTAGTCAGCATGAGTTGCCTGGCGCGGATTCGTGCCATGGCAGTGATCCAATAAGGCCTGCGACGCGATCGAATCAAATAGACCACGATCAACGCCAAGTTCCGAAAGCTTTTGTGGCAGGCCAATACGCCGATTTAAATCTTCGATCACTTGAGCGATCACATCGATATCGGCCTTGACAGCGAAAACCGCGGCGAGGCTTTCGAGCTTCCCGCCCAGCACAGGACCATTAAACCGAAGCACAGGCGGGAGAAAAATCGCGTTGAGTGTGCCGTGGTGTAGGCGTGGTGACTTCAGTGCACCGAGTGGATGACTCAGTGCATGCACGGCACCCAAGCCTTTTTGAAATGCCATCGCCCCTTCCATGGCAGCCATCATCATGTTCCAACGCGCATCACGATCCTGGCCATCGTGCACCGCTCGCTCTAAATATTTAAATACTTTGATCATGCCGTCGCGAGCAATCGCTTCAGCAGGCGGATTGATCGATGGCGCCACAAAGGTCTCGATGCAATGAGCCATCGCATCCATACCGGTGCCCGCCGTCATTGCTGCTGGCAAATCCAGGGTCAGCTCGGGATCGCACAGGGCGAGTTTCGGAATCAAATGGGGTGAGACAAGCGCGAGCTTTCGGCCATCATCAAGCACGATCACAGCGCCGCGGCCAACTTCGCTACCGGTACCCGCTGTGGTTGGTATGGCAATAACCGGATGGATGTTTGCGGTGATGCGTTGTACCCCTCCTTCCACCATCATATAGGGCTTGAGCGAGTCACCGCCATGACTTGCCCAAAGGGCAACAGCCTTTGCCAAATCCATGGCTGAGCCTCCTCCTAGAGCGATCAAACCATCACAATCGTGCTCACGAAATTGCTCAAGTGCCACACGACATGCCGATTCGGTGGGGTTGGCAGGAGTGTCTGCAAAAACACTCGGATTTTCTGTCAAACCGATCGCATGAATAACACGGTCAACAAGACCAGATTGCAAGACGCCTTGGTCGGTAACGAGTAAGGGCTTCTTCATACCCAGTAGCCCCATTTCAGCGGGAAGCAGCTTAATCGCACCAAAGTCAAATTGAATTTTCGTGAGATAGGTGATCAGCGCCATGGTTTCGAAATTCCTCAGTTATAAAAGATCGATGAGTCGCCAGAGCTACCAACCAAGCCCAAGCCGCAAGGGTAAAAACACAAGCATACCGGCAAGCATGGTTCCCATCACAACCTGCCCCTTGCCACGTCGAATCACAAAGTAGGCAAGCCCCGCGAACGCGCCATACAAGCGCGCGTCTTTAAAGGTGGTAATCAGTTCGCCGTTTGTCATAATAATTTCGGGAACAATCACTGCGCTCACCGCTGCAATCGGTGCGAATTGAAGGCCTCGTGATGCCCAAGCCGGCCAGGGAATTTCCCGGTCGGGTATGAAAAAAAAGGACCGCGTGATCATGGTGATCAAAGCCATCAAAACAATGCTGAGATGATTCCATAGCCCTGAACTAAGCACCCAATCCCAAGCAAGGCCAATCATGTCAATCAATCAGCTTAGGGAACGCGATGGGTGTTTGAGCGAAAAGGCTGAGCATGTGTATCACTAGCGCAAAAACGTGGACCGATGCGACTTAAGCTGGTTCAGCCTTGGTTCAATAAGCAGACAGAGTGCAACCGCCGAGAAAATCGCAAGCACAATATTGAGTTTTAGGGGCAAGCTCACTGCCATCACGGCGACAGCCCCTGCAGAGAGCGCTGCAAGCAAGCGGATTACATGACCCAGATTTTGCTGGCCGCTGAGCAAGGACAGCCCAACGCCCATGAGTCCCAACATTCCTGCAAAACCTAGGCCCCAATGCTGAGGAATCCAAGAAGCAAACAAGACACCTGTAAGATTTGAGATCACCCAGGTGGCCCAGTTAAGTCCGCCATTGGCTGCAAGATAGGCCTGTTGCTCGACGAGTCGATCGCGACTACCCATCGGTCCATTGGGGTAGCGCCGAATAAACTGCACATAACTCAAATCGGCCGTCAGAAACCCACTGAGCAAACGTTCGGCGCGTGGCAACATCATCATGTACTGGCGCAGATGGGCACTGAAAACCAAAAAGCGCAAATTGACGCAAAAGCTGGTTGCCAGAATCACCCACATCGGTGCTTCTGCAGCAAACAACGGCATCGCCGCCAATTGGGCACTGCCTGCAAATACAATTAAGG
>JALQWJ010000253.1:2444-2713 GCA_023258775.1 Burkholderiaceae bacterium
AACAGGCATTCTGAAAAACCCATGCCGGACTTCGCCATCGCGACCCCAGTCATCAAACCCCAGGCAGCGATGCCAGGGGCGACGCCTGCCATATCACGCAAGCCAATTCGAAAAGCGGGGTGTTGGCGGTAAGCTCTTCGCAAAAACATGGGTCGCATTGTGCCAGCCATCGCGACAATTTCTCATCGGCAAGGGCTGGCGCGTTGGGATGCGTAGCGCTTACCCGTGGCTTGAGATGCCTAAGCTGCCAGGCGTGGTTGTGCTGGACG
>JALQWJ010000254.1 GCA_023258775.1 Burkholderiaceae bacterium
TTCATCGAGGACTGTGCCGTACCCCTTGAACATCTTGCCGAATACACCACAGCACTGAGCGAGGTCTTTGCACGTCACCGCACGCGAGGTACCTGGTATGCCCATGCCTCGGTAGGCACGCTGCACGTGCGTCCAATTCTCGATATGCGACGCGATGGTGCGGTTGCGATGCGGGAGATTGCAAACGAGGCAAGTGCGCTGGTTCGTCGTTTTAAGGGTGCTTTCTCAGGAGAGCATGGCGACGGTCTGGTGCGAAGCGAATGGGTGCGCTGGCAGTTTGGCGATCGGCTTAACCTCGCCTTCGAACAGCTGAAGGATGCGTTTGATCCCCAGGGATTGATGAATCCTGGGAAGATTGTTCGTTCAACAACCATGGATCAACGCGAGCTTTTTCGCTATCGGCCAGGCTACGCCATGCAATCGATGCAGACGGCGCTTGATTGGTCGAGCTGGGATGTGCAAAACGATCCGCTAACCGAAGCGCTCAGCCCCCCTGGAAGCGGTGGCGACCCGGCCCAAGGCTTTGGCAAGGCGATTGAAATGTGTAACAACAACGGGCATTGCCGAAAGTTTGACGCTGCGGTGATGTGTCCGAGTTATCGGGTTACACGCGATGAACAGCATAGCGTGCGAGGTCGTGCGAACACCTTAAGACTCGCAGCAAGCGGACAGCTTGGGCCGGCGGGCTTACAGGATCCGGCGGTTCAGGATGCCTTAGCGCTTTGCGTGAGTTGCAAGGCTTGCCGGCGCGAATGCCCTACGGGCGTCGACATGGCCAAGATGAAAATCGAGGTGCTAGCGCAACGCCGTCGCCAATTTACACCGAGCCTCAAAGATCAAATGATTGCTGGACTTCCAAGCTGGGCGGCTTATGCGAGTTATCTGCCGGGTTTTAGCAATTGGGCTTCCAAACAAAGCCTGCTTCGCCAGGCCTTGCAGGCATTGACAGGCATTGCAGCGAAGGGGCGTAGTCTTCCCCATTGGGCCGCCAATCCCTTTCACCGGAGCAACTCGTTTAATCCTGTCCTTGACCGAACGCGCGCTTCTGATGAAGGTTTCGATACTGATATTCCGTACCGTAAAGCGCAGCGGACTTCAGCATTGAATGCGCCTTCGACTGATAAGCCGACGGTCATTTTGTGGGCAGATAGTTTTAATAATTATTTCGAACCTGAAATTCTTCATGATGCGAAGGCAGTACTTGAAGCTGCGGGATGTCTTGTCATTGCCCAACATCAGCTAGCGCCCAGTGGGAAACCGCTTTGCTGTGGGCGTAGCTCGCTTGCCTGTGGCGATATCGAGACCTCGCAAAAGCAACTGGAGCAAATGCTCAATTGCTTAGGACCCTGGGTTGAAGCAGGCGCTTGGGTGGTTGGTGTTGAGCCTAGCTGTCTGCTCACGATGCGCGATGAGTTATTGTCGATGCGGCTTAATGAGCATCACCATCGCCTCGCGAAATTGCTGGCAAAACGTGCCTTACTGCTTGAGGAATACTTAGACCAGGAACTTCAGGCCGGGCGAATTAGACTCGCCTTACAGCCTATGCAGGGACGTCATGTCCTGCTGCATGGACATTGTCACCAAAAGGCCTTTGACGCCCTATCGCCAGCCGTTCGTCTGCTTAGCCGTATTCCCGGGCTGCAAACCCAGGTAATTCAAGGCAGTTGCTGCGGCATGGCCGGTGCCTTCGGCTACGATGTTAAAACAATTGAGATTTCAAAGGCGATGGCAGAGGCGACATTGCTGCCTGCGATTCGCGAGGCGCGGGCAGAAGACTTGATCGTTGCAGACGGTACAAGTTGCCGTCACCAGATCCTAGACGGATCTCCGCGAAAAGCGGTTCATGTCGCCTCGGTTCTTGCCTTTAGTCTCGGTTTGCGGCCCATACCGGGCTAGCGCAGAGCGATTTCAAAGCATTTACAACAACCGGCCTTTATCCACAGGTTCATGAAGGCCGAGAGCATCAAAGACGGGAGACATTGATGGATCCACAGCTTCGCAGAGCAGCCCTCGAGTACCACGAACAGGGAAGGCCGGGCAAAATCTCGGTTGAACCTACCAAGCAATTAACCAATCAACGCGATCTTGCGCTGGCCTACAGCCCGGGTGTGGCTGCTGCATGTGAAGAAATTGTGAAGGATCCCGCCAATGCATTTCGCTATACAGGTCGGGCTAACCTGGTTGGTGTTGTAACCAATGGGACTGCAGTCCTTGGTCTGGGTGATATCGGCCCTCTCGCCGGAAAACCAGTGATGGAAGGGAAAGCAGTTTTATTCAAAAAATTCGCGGGCATCGATGTTTTTGATATTGAAATCAATGAGAAAGATCCGGCAAAACTTGTTGAAATCATTGCAGCACTCGAACCAACATTTGGGGGCATCAACCTTGAAGACATCAAGGCGCCTGACTGCTTTGAAGTCGAGCGTAAGTTGCGCAGCCGGATGAAAATTCCAGTGTTTCACGACGATCAGCACGGCACCGCCATTGTGGTCGGTGCTGCACTGAGTAATGGCTTAAAGGTCGTTGGCAAGCGTATGAAGGATGTGAAGCTTGTGACCAGCGGTGCTGGCGCCGCTGCTTTGGCCTGCCTCGATTTACTTGTTGATCTCGGCTTGCCGATCGAAAACATTTGGGTCACTGATCTTGCAGGTGTGGTTTACGAAGGCCGCAAAGAACTGATGGATCCAGACAAAGAACGCTTTGCCAAG
>JALQWJ010000255.1 GCA_023258775.1 Burkholderiaceae bacterium
GTCTGTCGGATCAGGCCTTCAAGGAGCAGGCCGAAGTCGCCGAGGATTATCGTAAGGGCACGCGCCAGGAGCGAAAAGGCTACGATTACTATGCCTGGATGGTGCAAGCCAACACCATGACTCACCGTGAGTGGTTACAAGCACACGAAGAGCGCATGGCGATGGCGCGTACTTGGGCAGCGTGGTTTGAAGAAGTCGACGTCCTGCTTTGTCCGGTCGCGTCAATGCCGGCCTTTCATCACATGCAATCCGGCGAACGCTGGGAGCGCATGATTGCGGTGAATGGTCAGCAACAACCCTCAACCCAGACCATGTTTTGGGCAGGGATGTCGACCCTTTGTGGACTTCCCGGCACCGCGGTTCCCGCAGGACAAACAGCAAAGGGGCTTCCCTTTGGTGTGCAGGTCATCGGGCCGCGTGACGGTGACCGGATCACACTTGCCTTTGCTGAATTACTCGAAAAGTACGCTGGCTGCCAATTCCAGCCACCACCGGCGTTCGCATCCTAGTATCTGCGGCGGCGCTGATCAATCGGCGCATAGGTTGTCAGTGGCGCTGCCATCAGATAACTGGGATCAGGCGTAATCACTAAAGGGAGCGTTTCTCCGGGATCACGGTTTAGTTGGGCGCTGTATTGCCTACCAGCATATTCATAGACGACGGTATAGCCGGCAACCCGAGTCTCAAGCGCCTGGCTGCCCTGACAAACAATCGCAGGGGCCGCTGGCAAGGGCCCAATAGGTGCTACAGCACCTGGCGCAGCTACAGAGTTTGCGGTGATGGCCACAGCACCCGGCGCACCCACAGGGCTTGAGGTGATGGCCACAGCGGCCTCGCCGCCCGCCTGAGTAATCGGCGCAGCCATCCCCAAATGGCTGCCTGCCGTTGCGGGTGAATTATCGACCCGATCACCGATGATGGCCCCAGTTGCAGCACCGATCGCTGCAGCAGCAACCCGACCATCGCCACGACCGACTGTACTTCCCAAGAGCCCTCCAGCAATCGCACCAACGATCGCGCCAGCGTTTGAGCGCTCAGCATGAACCGCGGGCGCAGGGGCAAGTCGCTGGGCGCAATACGATGAGGGCACGAGCACTTGTTGCAAATTTGCGGTTCGAGAGATCACGCGCGCAGCGTCTTGCGCCTGAGCAAGGCCTATCAATCCGAAGCACGCAAGGCCGGTTAGCATACCCATCGTGTTGGGGACGCCCAAAAGTTGCTGGAGTCGCTTTGTCTTATGCTTTGTCATCTTTACACCCTTTTTCGCCAGTAAGCTTTTTCGCCAGTACCCTATGCGGGTTTGCCATCATCTTTACGGTTTGCATCAAATTACGATCGATCCATATCATTGTTCAATGCATGAAAGCTCCACTGGTTGACCTTCATCGATTGCAATTCTCCTATGGGATGCATGAAACGCTGATCAATCTCGAAAGCTGGCAGCTTCAGGAAGGCGAGCAATTGCTGGTGAGCGGGCCAAGCGGATGCGGCAAAAGCACCCTGCTCGCCCTGATCGCTGGCTTGATGCTTGCCCCACAAGGCGCCGTTAAACTGCTTGGTACCGACCTTGCAAGTCTCAGCGCCGCCCAGCGAGACCGTTTTCGGGCTGATCATATCGGCGTCGTTTTCCAACAATTCAATTTGATTCCTTATCTGAGCGCCCTCGACAATATGGTGCTTGCCTGCCGACTTAGTTCCCGGCGACGTCAAGCATTTCAATCGCTGACGCTCATGCGCAAAGCGGCATCCGAGATGGCTGCATCGCTTGATCTTGAGGCGAGCGCGATCGAACGTCCGGTGACACAACTTTCGATCGGCCAGCAACAACGAGTTGCCGCCGTCAGAGCGCTGCTCGGTGGTCCAGCATTGTTATTGGCCGATGAACCGAGTTCTGCACTCGATGCGGCTCGCGAATCGCAACTCATTGATCTACTCAGCCAACAGTGCCGACGCCAAGGTACAGCACTTATCCTGGTCAGCCACCACGAGGCGCTCGAGAAGCATGTCGACAGACACTGGCGCATGGCAGCCTAACAGCATGAGGACCCGAGGCGCCTTCGGCCAGACTGCTGCACTTGTGTTTGAGCTGGCAAGCAAAAGTCTTTGGCATCGACGAATCGCGCTGAGTCTTCTTGTGCTTGCCATGTCCCTGTCCTGCGCTTTATTGTTCTTTATAGAACGATTACGTATCGACATGAAAACTTCCTTCGCTCAGTCCGTTAGTGGTACGGATTTACTGGTCGGACCGAAAGGGCATCCTGCACAGTTGCTGCTTTCCACGGTATTCCATCTCGGTGAGCCTCGCGATGCCCTGCCATTTTCCAGCCTTCAATGGCTCGCTGATCTGCCATCGGTCGCTTGGACTGTCCCGATTTCGCTCGGCGATTCGCATGGACCTTATCGGGTGATTGGCACCCAGTCTCAATTTTTTGAACATATCCGGACCGGCGAGGCAGAGCCCTTGCGCTTTACACAGGGCAAGGGCTTTTCGGGGCTTTGGGAACTTGTGGTCGGCGCATCCGTAGCCAAGCAACTTGGTTACAAACTTGATGCATCCATCATCCTGGAACATGGTTTACCTAGCGAGGAAAGCACAAGCGGGGCCCAGGGCGGGCCAAGAGGCTTTGGCTCGTCAACGAGCCACGATGATAAGCCTTTTCGGGTGGTTGGCGTGCTTGCCCCAACGG
>JALQWJ010000256.1 GCA_023258775.1 Burkholderiaceae bacterium
TCCTCGTATCGTCCGGACCGAAAGAATCACACTACATCGGTGGGATCACTGTTGGCTTACTGGCAATGCTTTTTGGCTTTTTCTCGCCGGGTTTTATCAGCCTATTAATGGCAACACCGGCTGCTTTTATTGTGGTGCTTGGTGGACTGGCGATGCTTAAGGTGCTCCAAACCGCATTTCAATCGGCTTTCAAAGCCCAATTCAGTTTTGGTGCCCTGGTCTGCTTTCTTGTGACTGTCTCAGGCATTCAAATTGCATCCATCGGAGCAGCCTTTTGGGGGCTGCTCGCTGGGTATATCGCCTCAAGACTGTTTGAACCTGCTGACTTTCAGCCAACGAACTAGCGACGGCAGCGTGACGTCGACTGAGGCCGTTTGCCAACACAAGCCTTTTAAACACCGGCAATTAAAAACGCCTCAACAAGCTAGCCGAGGTGCTTAGTCAAGAAAAGTTGTAAACGTTCAAAAGCAAGATTACAGCTTGCAGCATCGTAATTCACCGCTGAACGATCGTTACAGAATCCGTGATTTGCATCATAACGATACAACTCATAGTTTGCACCGCAAGCCTTCAAAGTCGCTTCCAAACCGTCAGCTGCGGCGGGTGTACACCAGTCGTCGCGGTTGGCAAAGTGCCCTTGAAGTGGGATACGAATCGCTGCAGGATCAGCAAATTCCTTGGGTGGAATACCGTAGAAGCAAACACCCGCATCGAGTTCAGGAATATGCACCGCCGAAGCGATGGTTAGCGCACCGCCCATACAGTAGCCCATCACCGCTACCTTGCTACTGCCATTGGTCTTCAAATGTTGTACTGCGCCTCGAATATCTTGATGGGTGGCTCCTGGAAAGTCCAGACCGCTCATCAAGTGGTTAGCCTCATCAGCTTTGTCAGTGACGCGACCATGATAGAGGTCAGGTGCAATCGCATTAAAGCCTGCGCGCGCCATGCGATCGGCGATCCCACAAATCTGATCATTCAGCCCCCACCATTCTTGAATCACGACCACCCCCGGTCTTCCTTGCTGTTGTGCAGACAAATACGCATCACAGGATGACCCATCAGGACGTTTGAATTGAATCTTGCTTCCCATCATTGACTCCTTTTTTACAAAAACAATGACCTAAGGCAGTTGCAGTTCACGTTGTCTGTTCGTTAAGCGCGCTTTGCCGACGCCCGCTGGCATATTGAACAATACATCGACCCGCCGAAGTCGTTTATAGCGATCAAAGCCTTGAAAACTTGCACGCTTGAGTTGCGAAGGTTGTTCGCAGCGAAAAAACCATTCGACCACTAAATCCTGATGTTCGGATCCTTGGTGAGCACTGCCTTGGGTTTTATCGTTTTCAAGCTGATGAGGGTCACTGACTTGCGATTGCTGAAGGCTGCAAAGCGCTTGCGAAGGCAGACTCAGTATCGTGCTAGTTTGTGTTAAGTCTTTTCTCAGTTGCCGATACAGATTTAGTTCTTGCTCATTGCGCGGCACGCGCTCCCATCCTAAAAATGAATCAAGCGGCGAAGCAAATCGTATGCTCAGCGATTGTCCGCTTAAGCTCACTTCGAGTTGTGCTGTGCCATGTTCATGCGGTTTGGCATGGGCTGGCAGGAGACCAAATCCGAGAAAAAAACTCGTGAGAAGGGCCAAAAGGACGCTAGCTTGACGAAGCATCACGAGGCCACTTCCCGAAACGGGTAACTCAGAGATATAGGTTGTCTTGCTGAACTGGAACTTCTTTCTTAGGTTGGGGTGAATCTGCCCGGACAAGCGCCTGGACCTTTTCTTTTTGCGCAAGCTCTTGCATACGCTGAACCGACATGGATTCCTCAACCCGATTTGTGTTTTGGTCAGCCTCTGCGGCTCGAACCAGAGCTCGCTCAGTGAACTCAGCCTTTCGGACAGTAACTTGTTGTTCAACGCTTTGGGTTGGCGTTGCCTGACCGGATGTGTCAGCCGCGATGGCTTTAGCTTGGCTCGATAAATCAACACGAACAGCAGGTTCAACCTGAAGCGCTGGGGGGGTCGACGATCGTCCGCTTGAAGGCGCATCAGGACGCAATTCGGTTGATTCGATCTTGCGAACAGGCGCACTTGGGACGACCGATTTCATCGCTTGAACCATCGAGGTTTGATTCGCTTCCATCATGTTTACTCTTTGCGCTTCAAAATAAAAACTTAAATCAATTCAATTCAAAAGACGTGGTTTTACATCGAAGGAAAAAACGGTGACTTCACATCGAGATCTTATTTTGCCACGCGTTGCGCCTCGTAGCGCGCTTTTTGTTCGGCATTGGGTGGATAAAGTCCCGGTAATGAGGCCCCGCGGTTGACTTCCTCCATGATCCAGGCCTCGAGCCTTTCTTGTTCGGGAGCCTCGTTTAAGACCGCATCAAGCATGGCCTGGGGTATTAAGACCGCGCCATCATCATCGACAAGCACCACATCGTTTGGAAAAACAGCAACGCCACCACAGGCAATGGCCTGCTGCCAACCAACGAAAGTGAGTCCAGCCACTGAAGGAGGCGCCGCCGCACCCTGACACCAAACCGGCAAACCGGTTGAAAGCACGCCCGCTTGATCGCGCACGACGCCATCGCTGACCAAGCCTGCCACGCCTCGCTTTTGCATACGTGCACACAAAATATCGCCGAAGATACC
>JALQWJ010000257.1 GCA_023258775.1 Burkholderiaceae bacterium
GCACAGAAAGCCGAGCCCCTACAACTGTTTCAGGCTGTTGCAACACAACTTCTGCGTCGCGAGGTTGCCCGCTGTGAGCGGGGTGAACTTGCCTGGCTCAGCCATAAGGCTGACCGGATCAGGCTTGAGCGCCGGATCATTCCCTATTTTGGTGGATTTGAACTTGCTGCCATTAATCCACGAGACTTGGAGTCGTTCTTGCTAGGCCTCGAGAGCGAGGAACTATCAAGTACCAGCTTGTCCTTACATTTGATGAGTCTAAGGAAAGTGATGCGTTACGCCCATACCCTTGGCCTTATCGATGCACTCCCGATCTTTCCCAAGGTCAGGATAAGGAAAAGATCGCGTGGCGCGTTCACGCCAACCGAGTACGTTCAAGTTTTGCGAAAAGCGCGTGCTAGCGTTGGCATGCGACTACATAACGCCTTACCTGAGCATATAAAACATCGCCAAGCGCTTGCCGATCGAAGGCATGATCCGGCGGGCTTTGCAGAGCGCTTCTGGATTTTGCCTAGGTACTGGGAACTACCGCCCGATCTGCCCTGGGTCATTGCGTTTATGGTGAACAGCTTCATCCGGCCTAGTGATCTGAAGACCCTAAAGCATCGCCATGTTGAAGTCGTACGTGGAGATTTCCATTATCTGCGCTTGACCTTGCCAGAAACTAAAGCGCACGACAAACCGATCGTCACACTCCGGCCGGCGATCAGGGTGTATCAAAGAATGCTCGCCCATTGGGGCGCAAGAGGGCTTGCAAAGCCTGATGATTACTTGTTCTTGCCGAAGGAAAAGAATCGGGCCTACGCTTTGTCCGTGCTTGGCTGGATGTTTCGGCAAGTGCTCGAGTCACTCGGTCTGCGAGAGGGGCCGCATGGCAATCCCAGAACGCTATATTCTTTAAGGCATACTGCAATCACGCTTCGACTGCTTTATGGCAAAGGGATCGATATTTTGACCTTAGCGCGCAATGCTCGAACGAGTGTTGAAATGATCGAAAAGCATTACGCAAGCACATTGACGGGCGAACGCAACATCGGAATGCTTCAGAGTAAACGAACGATTGCTCGTCCTAAAATATAGGTCGATTGGTTGCTCATGCATTTGACCCGACAACGCCCAAACGCTATTGCTTTTGTCATCCCTTACGCCGCAACTGATCGATCGTCAGATTCGGTGTGATTGTTTGCTGACTGACCCGTAACTCCAACACGGCAGGTTTGCGAGCAGTTCTAGCAAACTCGAGGGCTTCTTTTAGTGCCGCATTGATCTGCGAATTCTCGGTCACAACACGACCCCAGCCGCCAAAAGCCTTTGCGTAAAGCGAAAAATCAGGATTCGTGAGGCTTGTGCCGTACACCCTTGCAGGGTAGTCACGCTCTTGATGCATACGGATGGTTCCGTACATACTGTTATTAAAAACGATCGCTACAAACCCGGCTTGATACTGCACTGCCGTTGCGAATTCTTGAGCAGTCATCAAAAAGTCTCCATCACCGGCAAAACACACAACCGTTCGCTCTGGATGACAAATAGCAGCCGCCACTGCAGCGGGGATCCCATAACCCATGGCACCCGAGGTCGGGGCAAGCTGGGTACGCATCGGCCCATAACGCCAGAATCGATGGGCCCAGGTCGCGAAATTACCTGCGCCATTGGTAAGAATCGTATCGGCTGGTGCCAGTGTTTTGAGCGCCTGCACAAGCTGCCAGGGGTCCAGACTGCCTGATGCTTCTGCTTTCTTGGAGGCTGGTGGCTGGGTTTGCCATTGCTCATAGTGCGCACGCGCTTCACGGATCAACAACTGTCGCGCTTTAATGCTTGAATCGCTCAACACAAGCTTATCGCTTTCGCTCGTTAAGGCCTGCATCATCGATGGCATCGACGCATTAATCATCCAGCGTGTCTGATACACACGTCCCAGCTCATCATTACCTGGATGAACATGGGCAATCGCCTGCTTTGGGGTGGGTACTTCAAAAAGCGTGTAGCCACCGGTTGTCATTTCACCGAGTCTGGGGCCAAGCGCCAGAATTAAGTCAGCGCCTTTGATCCGTGACGAGAGCGCTGGGTTGATACCAATGCCCACATCGCCGATATAGTGAGGGTGATTGTTATCAAAAATATCCTGAAAGCGAAAAGCGCAGGCTACAGGAATCGCTAAACGTTCGGAAAAGGCTTGTAGCTGTTCGCAAGCTTCAAGGGTCCAACCACTGCCGCCTGCAATAATCAGGGGCTCTCTAGCCTTCTCGATTGCGGCAAGCAGGGTATTCACATCGCTTGGTTGCGGGTAGGCTTGAACCGGCTGGCTTGGCAGGCTGTCGTTGACGCTTGCGCTAGCCGTGAGCACATCTTCAGGAAGGGCGAGAACCACCGGCCCTTTGCGGCCGCTATTTGCAAGCTGAAAGGCATGCGCAAAATACTCAGGGATGCGTTGCACTTGATCAACCTGAGCAACCCATTTCACCATCGGACCGAACATGCGCCGATAGTCGATTTCTTGAAAGGCTTCGCGGTCCATCATGTCATTGCCAACCTGTCCAACCAGCACGACCATTGGGGATGAATCCTGGTGTGCAGTGTGGATACCAATTGAGGCATTGGTTGCGCCAGGCCCACGGGTGACCATCAAAACCCCTGGCTT
>JALQWJ010000258.1 GCA_023258775.1 Burkholderiaceae bacterium
AGGATAGCTCGGTGTAACGCCAGCAATCACCCACCATCCTTCCAGGGCAGCGCTCACGCCTGCCAGGACCGTCTGACAAAAGGCTTGCGCATCGGGGATAAAGTTATCAGCGGGTATAAAGAGCAGCAGGGGATCTTCACCGGGGTGTGTAGCTTGTGCATCCAGGGCAGCAGCGGCCATGGCAGGGGCTGTATTTCGCCCGGCAGGCTCAAGTATAAGGCGGGGATGGAGTCCGACTTGCTCTAGTGCGTCTCGGGCTAAAAAGCGATGAGCCTGTCCTGTCACGAGCGTGATGTGCTTGCTCAGTGATTCAATGCGCTGAGCACTTAGCGATAGCAGACTCTTTCCTTCGATTAGTGGCACAAACTGTTTGGGAAACTGCTGACGTGATAAGGGCCACAGCCGGGTGCCGCTGCCCCCGCATAAGATGACTGGGTGAATGACATCGTACATGGGATTATTTGATCGCTATTAAAAGTTCAGAGAAAAGCCCAAGGCAGCAAGCATAGCCTCCTCGAACTGTCTTGAGCTACAGTCGATGGCAACCCGATCAAGGCAAGCGCTTCGCTTGGCCGTCCATTCGCTATGGTCGCTGAGCAGTTTGATGCAAGCGCTTGCAAAGTCCTTTGAGTCATCAGCGATGCTAACAAGCGATTGGTCCCAGCCAAGCTGTTGAGCAATCAATCGGCTAACAACCATGGGAACCCCCCTGGCGGCAGCCTCATGAGCCTTGTGAGGAATGCCAGCTGCATAACGTGTTGGGACAATAAACACCCGGGCTTGATCAAAAAAGGGCGATAGATCGGCGACCGCCCCATGCAGGCGAATGCCAGGCCTGCGCCTTGCCCAGATCGAGGGCGCATGACATGGACCAACAATATCAAAGGCTATATCAGTCCTGCTTAGCGCGCTCCACTGGTTTTGCAAATGTGGCCACACCTCGTCGATAAACCACACCAGGCTTTCGGCATTGGGCGTATTGTCTTCGTGCAGGGCACCTACAAACAGCAGCCCGTGGCGTTGCTCAAATCCCCGGGGCGTCGCTTTGGCCTCAAGTCGGTGGCCAAGGACGTGAATCTGAGGCATGGTCTGCGGCTTACGGGCCGTGCCTGACTGGGAGGGGTGGGTTGGATGCAGGCTTTCATGGAGCACTGATTTGAAGCTTTGCGCTTCATGGTCTGACACAGTTGTTATGCAATCAACACCGATTGCAAGCTCGAGCTCTTGACGAAGCTGGCTCTGTAAGTTCGGTTCACTTGCCTGCTCGCCACGAAGTCTTGCAAGCGAGGCATCACGATATGTAAAAATGGCCTCAGCATCGTAAATCATGCGTACCGATTCGAATTGCTTAGCGTATCGTTCCCAGATCGGTCTAAAAATTGCCATATTGTGTGGGCGACTTACGAGTAAGTGGCTAAACCACCCGCTTCGCTCAAGCAAAAAGGACTCTAAGCCCTGAATGCCGCGATGAAGGACCACTTCAACCGTGGCTGGAAGACTCGCTCGGATCGCAGCCCAGTCATCCACAGGTACCGTAACCGGATAAAAACAAACATGGCAACCAAGTGCGGCAAGCGTGCAAAGCATGTCATTGCTGCGCGGAAAACCCGAGCCGAGTTGTGGGTGAGGAACGCGGTCATCGAGTACCAATACGCGGGGACAGCGTTGCGGATCCTCAAAAATAAGACGTAACCGATCCGGTAGCCAGGAAAGCTCAACACCGGGTGGCCGAGCGCGCGCGCAAAGGCGTACGATATCGAGCGCCTGTGCGCTGGTCTTGGGCAAGCTTTCGGCAAACTGCTCGGAGTTTGCCGACCATTGTTGGCTTAGCCACTGCTTGTGCAGCACTTGAAACTTTTGCTGGTTTTTTTGCTGCTGCGCGATAGCCCAATCGCTTGTGGTACTTGAGGCAAACTCCAAGTGTCGAATCGCTGCAAGTGGCTCATAAACCACCCGCAAGCCAGCCTGCCAAAGTCTTGCGCAGTAATCACTTTCTTCGTAGTAGGCCGGTGCTAATTGCTCGTTAAAGCATCCCATGGCCAGGAATCGTGACTTGTGCGTGAGAAGGAAGGCTCCCGAGACATAATCGACATATCTTAGGTGTTGAAATGCGTCGTCGTTGGGTGACATGCCGCGACCATAGCCAAGGCAAGATGCATCGTTCCAAATAATATTGCCAGCTTCTTGCAAGCTGCCATCGTAAAGAATTACCGGGCCACCGACGGCTTGAATCCTGGCATCCGATGCAAGACGCTTGACCGCTGCCTGAAGACTGCCTGGTAAAAGCTCAGCATCATTATTGAGAAAAAGCAAAAGCTCATGAGCTGCCAGGGGTGCAGCCTTATTGACCGCCTTTAAAAACCCGAGGTTTTCTTCATGCCGAATGATTCGAACCCCATCAAGACGTCCCAGCAGGGCTTGGGTGTCATCGCTTGAGGCATTATCAACAAGCAAAACTTCAAGATCGATGTGTATATCAGTCCCTTGCGCGTAGGCCAAGATCGAATCAAGGCAGCGCTTAGTCAAACCTGCTTGATTAAAAAGCACAACGATCACGCTCACTGCACATTGCCTATCCGAGGAGGACGGGTCGCGGTGAGAACGAAAGTCCAGGCGCTCATCGCCTAAGAGCCAGGCTTGT
>JALQWJ010000259.1 GCA_023258775.1 Burkholderiaceae bacterium
AATCGAGTTCTTTTGAACCATACCCATTTCAGCTGCGCTCAGTGCGTGTCCATCGGGCAGGAAATGTGGGTCGTAACCAAACCCACCTTCACCTCTCGGCTCAACAAGCCATTGCCCACACCATCTTGCTTCAGCAATTAAGGGGACCGGGTCGTCGGGCCATCGCACCAGCGCCAAAATACAAACGAAATAAGCTTTTGAAGACCTCCCATCAAGCTGCTGATTAACATAATGATTATTTGCCTCATCGCCAATTAATCCGCCATGCATGACAGACCATCTGGCCGAGTGCACACCTGGCTTGTCATCGAGCAGATCAATGCAAATGCCTGAATCATCGGCAAGCGCCGCAAGCCCCGCAATTTTTGAAGCAGACCTAGCTTTAGTGAGCGCGTTCTCTACAAAACTCGGATAGGGTTCCGGCGGCGCCTCAATACCGAGTGATCGTTGAGGTATGACCTCAAGCGCAAACGGTGCAAGCAAGTTTTGAAACTCAAGGATCTTTCCCGTATTCGAACTCGCCAACACCAGTTTACTTAAACATTTCATTGCATACCTGTCATCGCTGCATTTGCTTCAACCAAGCCAACAGGCTTGCTGTGCATCAAGCAATTGCTTAATGCCTCGGTCAGCCCTATCAAGCATCATGCCAGCCTCTTCACGGCTGAAAGCTTGGCCTTCCGCGGTACCTTGAATCTCGATCAACCCCCCACTTGAGGTCATGACAATATTCATATCCGTGTCGCACTGCGAGTCTTCCTCATAGTCGAGATCTAAGAGCACCACGCCATCACGCATACCGACACTAACTGCAGCAACCCATGCCGTTAAGGCCCTCTCGCTTGCTTTGCCCTCCTTGTGCATCCAGCGCAATGCGTCAGCGAGCGCCAGACACGCACCGGTAATCGAAGCACATCGGGTGCCTCCGTCGGCCTGCAAGACATCACAATCAATGGTGATTGTGTGTTCGCCTATAGCCTTCAAGTCGACAACAGCCCGTAGGCTTCGGCCAATGAGTCGTTGTATCTCTTGCGTTCGCCCGCTTTGCTTACCTCTGGAGGCCTCGCGATCACCACGCGTATGTGTGGCCCTTGGCAACATGCCATATTCCGCAGTTATCCATCCTTGAGCTTTTCCTTTGAGAAAACCAGGAACTTTAGCCTCGACCGAGGCGGTACAAAGTACTTTGGTGTGCCCAATTTCGATGAGGACAGCGCCCTCGGCGTAGCGCGTTGCCTGTCTTGTAAGTTTGACCGCGCGCAATTCGTCAAAACTTCGACCATTGGGCCTCAGCGCCTGCGACTTCATGCCTGTGACCTCCTCAAGGCCTGTAACAGGATCACCTCGCGAACCGCCCGGCGCTGGGTCCAAACGATGCGCTTCGCCGGGTTGGCCCTCCTGTTGATCTTCGGTCGATTGGACATCTTGATGATCCTCGGGAGATGTCCCGCCCTGGCCTGCTTCGGAAGATTTACTTTGATTAGTCTGCGGCATGGCCTTCACCTGTTTCAAGTCAACGCGGCGCATAATCGCATAAACGCTGTCAACCAAGCGCGAGTTTGTGGGAACACTTATGGAAAAGGCAAAAACTCAAAGCATACGGAGCATGACGGGCTTCGGTAGCGCAGAATGCACATCGCTGGGCTGGCACTTTGTGATTGATATTCGGAGTGTTAACGGTCGTTTTTTGGATTTTTCCCTAAGATGCCCCGATGAAGTTCGTCAGCTTGAACCTTGGCTACGCGAGCAGATCACCACCGTCGTCCAACGTGGCAAAGTGGAGATGCGTATTCATTTACGCCGACAAAGCAATGCAAGTGGGTCAATTCAGCTCAACGAGAACGCAATCGATCAAGTCCTCGCGTTAATTGCCGAAATAAAAAGGAAGACGCCTGAGCTTGCAGCTATTTCGCCGCTCGAGTTGCTTCGATTTCCAGGTATCACGCTTGACACTGACCACATCGAGCAAGAACCGCTGCATGAAACGATTAGAAGTCTCCTACCTAAGGCAATTGAGAGTCTAGAGGAATCACGCGAAGGCGAAGGTTCTCGCCTTGCAAGTTTTTTGCGTGAACGGGTGATGGCGATTCGTGATCACTGCAATGAACTTGAAAAGCAGATACCAACATGGTCACTTGGACTTGAGAAGCGTCTTAAGGAACGGCTTACATCGATCGGTTTTGGTCATGAAGCAAGAAATCGTGAAGAAGCGGGTGATCAAGCGACGAATACAACCGGCGAAGCGACACGTCAGACTAGCGGACCAGTTAGCCAACCGACCCGCAGCGAAGGCCAGAGTCCGGGTTTCGCCAACCAGTCTTTAGAATTGCAACAGCGTGTCGCCCAAGAGTTGGGGCTTTACGCCGTCAAATCAGACGTGGCCGAGGAGTTATCGAGACTTCGCGCCCACACAGAAGCAGTCGATCAAATTATTCGCAAAGGCGGAACATGCGGCAAGAGACTTGACTTTATGATGCAGGAGTTACAGCGTGAGGCCAATACACTGGGTTCAAAATCGCAAGTTCTTGAGCAATCCATAGCATCGGTTGACTTAAAAGTTCTGATTGAACAAATGCGTGAACAAGTCCAAAACCTTGAGTAAACCCATCAACCTAGACAAATAGCAACAACATTC
>JALQWJ010000025.1 GCA_023258775.1 Burkholderiaceae bacterium
ACGTTTGAGCAAATGCCAAAGTGACGCAAACACATCAAGATGGGCGGCCGTGCCTACGCTGCCGGCGTTGGGGGGGAAACCAAAAATGACGATGGCAAGTTTTCGCTCAGCAGCCTTCTTCTTGCGCAGATATACAAGCTTTTCAATCCGCGCCGCGAGCCTTGCAACACGTTCCGGATGCGCCGACATATTGCGCTGTGAAGGCCCACGGCCGCCGAAAACCATCGAGCCTGTTGCACCGTCAAGCTCGGGAATCGCCACCATCATGGTGCTTTCCACAGGCATGAGACCCCGTTCAGACCCTTCCCATTGATTTAATAATTGAAACTCTACAGCTTGTGCAGCGATATAAGGAACATCAAGCCTTTGGAGAATTTCCTGCGCTGCTTTGGCATCGTTATAAGCCGGCCCTCCTACCAGGGAAAATCCGGTAAGCGATAACAAAACATCGATTGAAGGCTTAGCCTGCTGATCAAAAAAGTAACGTTCGATGGCTGAACGTGCATCAAGTCCGCTCGCAAATGCAGTGATGACCTGCATACCGCGAGCCTCAAGCGCCAGAATCACTGCGTTGTAGTGTGCAACATTGTCTGCAAGCAAATAGGAACGCAAGACCAAAACACCGACTCGGGGCCGTATCGTCTTGCTTTGGAAACCAGGTAGCGCTGACAGTTCGGTGCATACCCCGTTCTCCAGTGTCGGGTGGTAAAGCCCAACGTCCGGATACTCGATCGGATCCTGGATTTTTAAGCGTCCTCGCAACTGCGCGCGTGGTCCGCTAGCGTAGCGATCAACAAGCAATCGCAGCATATTGCCCAAGTTACCCTGGCTTCCCGCAAGCCAGTACTGCATACAAAGGAAGTAAACCCTCACGTCCTGTGCAGTGCCTGGAATGAAACGCAAGATCTTTGGCAAACGGCGCAACATCGCCATTTGCTTTTCACCTGAGCTAGCGGGCTGCGACGAGGCTTGACTCGGGCGACGCATTAAGCCTTTACTCAATTCGTCGGTGCCAGGATCATCGTCGGTTGCCGAATCACTGGAACGCGAGGCACCGCGTAGTTTTTTGAGGAAATTCATCGCCGCCGAGCTCGGCTTTTGCATATCAAAGCGCCCAACCCGGGTGAGCTTGGTCACCTCAGAGGCCGATAAGCAAACCAGCATCGCATCGCAGTCCATGCGACGCGCCTCCAAAGCAGTCTGGACCAAACGAATATGCTCTTCAAGAAATAGCATATTCGCAACGATGATGTCCGCCTCGGCAATATCTTCCAGGCAATGTTTTAACTTCGCTGCATCGGCGGCAAACTCCGCAGCCGCATGCAGATTGAGTCTCAAGCCTCCAAGCTCTTGCATGAGTTGTTCCCGCGCATGGTCCATGGCGCTTGCCAAATGGGCATCAAGCGTGATCACGCAAATGCGAATCGGCTGATGACTTAACGGGTTTTTCATGAGCGTGGGTTTCTAGCTTTCCTTGAGTTAACGGGCAAAGTGGGCTTTGGCGTCGTAAAGCGTCTTGATGGTGATGCGCGATAAGCCCTGATTTCGAGCAAATAACTCGGTGTTTTTTCGCGCTTTACCACGGACAAAAAATGGAATCTTTTTTAACTCCTGCTCAGCGTCAACTTCCCAGATTGGCTCATTGGCTGATTGTTGAACCGCGCGCTCTGCCACAGTTCCATTAGCAAGATCGATCTGAACCGTGTTCTCAGCCAGACCCTGGCTTTGGCTCGTTGATCCAGTTTGGCTTTCGCTCATCGAGCTATTTTGGCTTTGGCTCACTGAGAAACTTCTACTTTGAGCCTGTGTTGCGCCCGTACCCAAATGTGATGGACTCTGACCATCGTGAAACTCAAAATCTTCTCGAAACATCGCAAGCAAATGCTCTTCAAGACCCATCATCAAGGGATGAATCCAGGTATCAAACAGTACATTGCTGCCTTCAAAGCCCATTTGCGGCGAGTAACGCGACGGGTAGTCCTGAACATGGACTGGCGCAGAAATCACCGCACAGGGAATGCGTAAGCGCTTGGCGATATGCCTTTCCATTTGTGTGCCAAGCACTAGCTCAGGCTGAAGCTCGTCGATCGCTCGCTCAACCTCTAAATAGTCATCGCTAATCAAGGCAACTGCGCCAAGGCTTTCGGCAAGGCTGCGTATTTCCCGCGCCCACTCTCTGCTATAAGTTCCAATACCAACAACCTGAAGACCGATCTCTTCGCTAGCCATGCGCGCGGCAGCCAACGCATGGGTGGCATCTCCAAACACAAAAACACGCTTGCCGTGCAGATAATTCGAATCGACTGATCGCGCATACCAACCCGATCGGGCAGCCGCTGACAAGCTTTCGATCTGCGACGGATCGAGATCAAGCCCGGCTAGCCCCGCCACCTCGTCAATGAAGCGCTTGGTCCCCTTAATGCCGATCGGTATCTCTTTGGTAAAGGGCTGAGCGCAGTTTTTTTGTAACCACTGCGCTGCTTGTAATCCAAGTTCGGGATACATCAAGACATTGAAATCAGCCTCACCCAGCCTTGATATAGCCTGTGGATCAGCGCCAAGCGGCGCAACGGTTTGCACATCAATTCCGATGGCATTCAACAAACCGCTAATTTCTTTCACATCGTCGCGATGTCGAAATCCGAGCGCGGTAGGACCAAGCAGGTTACAACGAGGCCGTCTTGCAGAAGATTCTGCGGAATACTCGGCGCAAGACACTGCGGGATGCTCGGCGGAAACCTCTGTGGAATGCTCGGCGGCAGGCTCAGCGTCATGCTGCGGTTTAGCTTGTGCTCGGGCTTTGACCAAATGACGAACGAGTTGGTAAAAAGTCTCAGCAGCACCCCAATTTTCTTTTTTCTGATACGAAGGTAATTCAAGCGGAATCACTGGTATGGGTAGTTGCAAAGCTAACGCAAGTCCAGCGGGATCGTCCTGTATTAATTCACCGGTGCAAGAGGCACCAACAATCATCGCTTGCGGTGCGAATCGCTCAAAAGCCTCTTGAGTTGCACGCTTAAACAAAGCCGCAGTATCTGAGCCCAAGTCACGTGCCTGGAAGGTTGTGTATGTGACCGGAGGCCGTTGATTTCTCCGCTCGATCATGGTGAAGAGCAGATCAGCGTAGGTGTCTCCCTGCGGTGCGTGAAGCACATAGTGCAGCGATCGCATGCCGGTAGCCACCCGCATGGCACCGACATGGGGTGGCCCTTCGTAGGTCCAGACCGCTAGCTTCATGATAAAAGCTCGCGTCGTTGGAGCGGTCTTGAGAAAAGCCCAGCGAGGTCAGATGCTTGTTCAAACCCTTGTATCGGTGTGAAAACCAGTTCAATCGACCACTTTGTGCTGATGCCCCTGGCTTCAAGAGGATTAGCCAGCCCAAGACCACACACCGCTAAATCAACGGATGCATCCATGCATCGATCAAGTTGACGGTCAACGTCCTGGCCCTCACTCAGACAAATACCCGCTGGCAAGGCATCAAGCTCGGCTTGCATGATCGGTCCGTGAAGATAGGGCGTTCCAACCTCTGTGAGCTGCATCGCCATTTCCTGATAAAGAAAACGCGCAAGTGCGGGCTCAAGCTGCGAATCGGGGAAAAAGAAAACCTTTTTTCCCTGAAGCGTTTGGCGATGCTTTTGCATCGATACGCGCGCGCGTTCTGCAAGTGGCAACAAGACCTTTTGCTGATGCGATTTCGGGATATCAAAAGCATTCGCTGCGGCCTCAAACCAGGCAAGCGAACCCTCAGCACCGAGTGGAAAGCGCGCCGGCAAATGCTTGGCGCCCCGCGCCTGCAACAAGCGCAGGGTTTCGCCGAGAAAGGGTTGCGCAAGCAAGACATTAGTTTGCGGACCCACAGCAGCGAGATCCATGCCGCGGCGACCCGGGAAGAAGTCTAAATGCTTAAGTCCCATCGCCTCAAAGTGGCGACGCATTTGGTCCTCCACCACATCGGCTAAGGTCCCAACCACCAGTAAATGAGCCGATTCCGAAGTCTGACGCTGGGGGCATTTGGGGTACCAAGGCAGCCAGGCAGGCATCTTCACCTTGAGTAAAACTGGTTTCAATGCCCGAGCCCGAGTATGCAAGCACACGAAGCTGGTCGCCGAAACGTTGATCTAATCGTTGAGCCGCCCTTGAAAGATCGAGCTTAATCACCTCTGATGGGCAGGATCCAACTAAAAAAAGCAGACCAATATCCGGTCGGCGCGCAATCAGCGCCGACGCGACACGATCAAGTTCTTCATGAGCATCGGCAAGCCCGGCAAGGTCGCGCTCCTCGATGATCGCCGTGGCAAATCGGGGCTCTGCAAAAATCATGACACCAGCTGCCGATTGCATAAGGTGTGCACAAGTCCGCGAGCCAACAATCAGGAAAAATGCATCCTGCATTTTTCGGTGTAGCCACATGATGCCGGTCAGTCCGCAAAACACCTCATGCTGGCCTCGCTCTCTTAACCAATGCACGCTCATGCCCTGATCAGGCGCATTCATGCAGATGCCCCCTGAAGTCTTGCTTGCCTGAGTTTGAGCAAAAACTGCGCGGCATTAATGAGGTAGCTACCATAGGCAGCAAGTGCAAGCCCGAGTTGTAATCGCTCAGGCCATTGGCCCTGCCACCACACCCACAAATAAAGACTATGCAGTGCGATCACCAGCATACTGACCATGTCTTCCCAAAAAAATGCAGGTGCAAACAAGTACTGGCCAAACACCACCTTCTCCCAGATGGCACCAGTAATCATGATCAAGTAAAGCAGCGATGTCTTAGCTAGCACTGACCAGGTGGCAAGTTCAAACCCTTCGCCGTTATAGAAAAAGCGAAGCACCAGAGCCAGGCTCAGCAAAAATACAAAAAATTGTAGCGGTGCGAGAATCCCCTGCACCAGCGTCCAAATCGTTTGGTCGCGACGCAATCGCTCCTGCGGGCTATACAGGGCCCGAACTTCAGATGCTGTTGTGGCGCGCTCCATGGTGGTCATGCTGATCTGTCATCCTCGATCGCTGGCTAAGGGGTCTTGCCAAGTCTTTCCGCAGGGTCAATGTAGACCGATGAAGCCAAACTGTCAATTTGTTTGGACGTTTAAGGCACTGGACATTTCAAAAAGATGTCTAAAACAACTGACAAAATATCCGACAAAATTCGTTGAAAGCAGTAGGAAAGCAGAAAATTTTTTTGTAAGATCGGGTTTCGCAAATTGTCCTAGACGGTTTTAGCTGGTCAATTGCGTCGATCGTGCTTCAGGGATCAAGTCGAAAAGAATCATCGAATCGAAAGAATCAGGGCGGATAACAATAGGTTCGTCAGGAGTCAGGCGTGAGCGTCTGGACTCGGCGCGCCACACAATGACAAGGCGGATCGATTTCCATGAAACGATTTGAGTCCCCGAAAGCGGACTTGCGCGATCTCAAGGCTGAGGCTGTAGCGGGCTTGCTGGAATGGTCTGCCGATCTCGTTCTTGTGCTGGATTCGCAGGCCCGTGTAATTGATGCTGCAGGAAATGCCGAGACGGTGGATGCAACAGAACTCAAGCGCTGGCGCGGCAAGCTCTGGGCAGATCTGGTCACCCAGGAGAGTCGCGGCAAATTGCTTGCACTTCTTGATGCTGCGCTCCAACTTGAGCCGTTGCAGCCTAATTCGAGCCCAAAAAAAGCGAAAGTCAATGAGCGACCATTAGAACATCGCGAAACACGCTTGAGCGAAGCTAAATCGTCCACAGCCCAACAAGACGCCTTGTCGACCTGGCGGCAACTTAATCATCCGATACGTGACGGCAGTCTGCCCATCAGTTATCGGGTGAGGCGCCTGCACGACGAAGGCCCATTGCTTGCCATCGGTCGATCGATGAATGCAATGGTGAAGTTGCAGCAGCAGTTTGTGCAATCGCAGCAGCAAGTTGAGCGAGAGTTCACCCGCCTGCGTGATCTCGAGACCCGCTATCGGCTGCTCTTTCAACACAGCGAAGATCCATTAATGCTGATTGATGCCAATAGTCTGCGGGTCATTGAGGCGAATGGCGCATGTCATGAGCATTTTCAATGGTCGGGCAAGCGCCTTTCCAACAAGACCTTAAGCAGTGCGATTGATGCCAAAGGGCAGCGCAGCATCCGCAACCAGATCGATCAGCTGCGTGCAAGTGGTCAGGCAGAAAGTCAGCGGGTTCGCCATGCCAAAAACAAAGACGAATACCTTGCCAGCGTGCAAGCGCTGCGCCACGAAGGTCAGATTCATGTCTTGTTGAGACTTGCCCCTGAATCGAGTCTACGAGTTGCTGACCGAAGTCAATTACAAATCAGCCAGGCTTGGTTCGAGCACGCAGCCGATGCGAATGTGATTTGTGATTCACAGGGCGATATCCAGAAAGCGAACTCGGCTTTTCTCGAAATGATCAGACTGCCGCACGAGGGACTGGTACGTGGGGAAAGCCTGGCGCGATGGCTTGGTCGTGGTGTGGTTGATCTTGATGTGCTCATCAGCGGCTTGAAGCAGTCACGAAGCCTTCGTCACTATCAGACCTCGGTGAGCAGCGAATTCAGCTCACCCATCGAGGTGGAAATTTCGGCCGCTTATCTCGATGAACAGGCGAAATCTCTAGGTCTTACGATTCGCAGTTCGCTAAGCCGTGCTGCGGCCGCGCCAGCGCGGGGTCCGGCCTTATCGCGTTCGATGGAACAACTTTCCGAGCTTGTTGGCAGTGTCTCGCTAAAGGATTTAGTACGTGAATCAACCGATGTCATCGAACGTCTTTGCATCGAGGCCGCGCTTGAGATGACCAAGGATAATCGGGCCTCGGCTGCTGAAATGCTTGGATTGAGCCGACAAAGCCTTTACACAAAACTGCGACGCTACGGACTCGCAGAGTACGAAAACAGTCAGGATCATACTGTCCAATCTGATTGACGCTTTGATGCGTCCAGCGTATTGTTCGCTGTATGCATTCGATCCAGTGGCGTGCCGCCTTCGAACTACTAAAGCCGATTACCTGGTTTGCCCCAATGTGGGCATTTGCCTGTGGCGCTGTATCGTCAGGCGCCTCGCCAGACGGCCGTTGGTTCATCATCATTGCGGGAATTATCCTCGCAGGCCCCCTGGTCTGCGCCACCAGCCAGGCGGTCAACGACTGGTTTGACCGACATGTCGATGCCATCAATGAACCACAGCGACCCATCCCTTCGGGACGTCTGCCAGGGCGTACCGGCCTTTATATTGCTATTGCATGGACCTTACTGTCGCTCGCTATCGCGCCACTACTTGGTCCCTGGGGTTTTGCTGCAGCCGCCATAGGCTTGCTGCTTGCCTGGGCTTACAGCGCCCCACCCTTGCGTCTGAAGCGAAACGGCTGGTGGGGAAACACGGCAGTGGCGATTTGCTATGAAGGTTTACCCTGGATCACTGGGGCGACCGTGCTTGCTGCCGGTGCGCTACCAGACTCAAGAAGTCTTGCGCTTGCACTGTTATACAGTTTTGGTGCGCACGGCATCATGACGCTCAATGACTTCAAATCCGTTGAAGGCGATCGTCAGTGGAACATTGCATCGCTGCCCGTACAACTTGGTGTGGACCGCGCTGCACGACTTGCCTGCCTTGTGATGGCGCTACCTCAAGGCCTGGTGATCGGCCTGCTTTACTACTGGGGTCAAAGCTTGCACGCCCTCGGCATTGTTCTTTTGTTGTTGATTCAATTTATACTGATGAAGAAATTATTACAACACCCATTACAACGCGCCGCTTGGTATAACGCAACTGGAACAAGCCTCTACGTGCTGGGCATGCTGATTGCAGCTTTCGCCCTTCAAGCCTCCCGACTTCCTTTACCAACCGAGCTTGGCGCGTGACCAAGCAAAACCTGAATGCATCGCAGGATGCAACCAAGATGCTCGACAATGCTAAGCAGCGAAACGCGGCTGAAAAGGAAACATCTACACCGACCCATCTGAATGAGCAGACTCTTGGACTGAGCTGGTTTGAGATATTCAGATTAGGGCTCGTCCAGACTGCACTTGGTGCGATCGTCGTGCTGACTACCTCGACCATCAATCGTGTCATGGTCGTTGAAATGGCAATGCCCGCCATGCTTCCTGGCGCACTCGTGGGCTTGCACTATGCGCTACAAATTTTGCGTCCTCGATGGGGGCATCACTCGGATATCAGGGGACGACGAAGCCCCTGGATTCTGCTTGGCATGGCAGTGCTTGCAAGTGGCGGTTGGCTTGCCGCCCTCGCCACAAGCATGCTTGACAGCCAGCAAAGCCTTGGTATTGCGCTTGCAACCCTCGCCTTTTCTATGATTGGCCTTGGTGTAGGTGCAAGCGGAACCTCACTGCTTGCGCTGCTTGCGAAGTCGGTTGCACCCAAGCGCAGGCCGGCTGCTGCAACCATCGTCTGGGTAATGATGATTGTGGGTTTTGTTATTACAGCAGCAACAGCGGGTCACTACCTCGATCCTTTTTCCAGCGAACGCTTGTTGATCGTCAGCGCAGCAGTAAGTCTTATTGCCTTCGCGTTAAGCGTGGTCGCGCTCTACGGTATCGAGTCCAAACATCATGTCAATGGTTTACTCGCCCAGCATCGGCAATCAATTGCCCGAGATGCTTCAGCATCGAGAAATACAAACACAGGGTTTTGGCCAGCCCTGCGATCGGTGTGGTCGGAGACAGCCAGCAGACGATTTACGATTTTTGTTTTCATATCGATGCTGGCATACAGCGCTCAGGACCTGATTCTTGAACCATTTGCAGGCGCAGTCTTTGGCATGAGCCCTGGACAAAGCACACAGCTTGCAGGCGTGCAACATAGTGGCGTCTTAATTGGTATGATTTTTGTTGCTTTGCTTGGTACCTGGCGACGAAGTGGTCAATCGATGAAGTCGATGCGCCGCTGGACCGTTGGCGGCTGCGTCGCCTCAGCGCTTGCTTTGTTGAGCTTAACGGCTGCCAGCATGCATGCTGGCACTTGGCCTCTACAAAGCAGCGTGATGGCACTGGGTTTTGCCAATGGCGTCTTTGCCGTTGCCGCAATCGGCTCGATGATGACCCTAGCCGGTGAAGGGCAGCAGCACCAGGAAGGTTTACGCATGGGACTTTGGGGCGCTGCGCAGGCTATTGCTTTTGGACTGGGCGGATTCATGGGAACGATGGCCAGTGACCTTGCGCAGTGGCTCCTTGCCGATTCAAGGCTCGCTTATGCCTGGGTATTTGCAATTCAGGCCTTGCTTTTTGTTGTATCGGCATGGATGGCGATTCGCGTGCCCGCACCTGCCAGCGAAAACGCCACCAGCCACGAGGACGAAAACATTGCTATGAGGACGCAGAACGCTAACCATAACGACCGACGACTTGACGCACAAAGGGAGCGGCTTGAACATGCACCGATTGGATGACCCCCATCTTTTGAGCGCCGAACCCTTTGATGTCGTCGTCCTTGGCGGCGGCCCGAGCGGAGCGACGGCAGCCCACGACCTCGCCTCTCGCGGCTTTCGTGTCGCACTTGCAGATCGTGAGGGCAGAATCAAGCCCTGTGGTGGTGCGATTCCACCGAAGCTTTTGCATGAATTTAATATTCCACAGGAAGTCCTTGTCACCAAGGTTCGTGGCGCAAGAATAATCTCCCCGAAAAAGCAGGTTGTCGGGATGCCTATTGATGATGGCTTTGTGGGCATGGTTGATCGAGCGGACTTTGATCCTTGGCTCAGGGCGCGTGCCGAACGTGCTGGTGCGGTAAGGCTTTGTGGCAGTTTTTCCCATATTGAGCGCTCGCCAAACCAACAAGCCGATCTGTTATCGTTTTTCTATAGGGAAAAGGATTCAAATCGCTTAAGTTTCATCAAAGCGCGTTATTTAATCGCTGCGGACGGCGCTAAAAGCAGGCTTGCGCAACAAGAAATTGAGGGTGCCGATCAAGGTCAATATGTCTTTGCCTACCATGAGATTTTGGAAGCGCCGCAAATCCTTGGCAGACCTCAAGCTCAGCAACTTGCCGAGCGCGGATCAACCTGCAATTCAGTTGATCAAGCGGGATCTGCGTTCTATGATCCGACCCGGTGCGATGTTTTTTATGACGGTGAGCTTTCGCCCGATTTTTATGCCTGGGTCTTTCCTCACGGCAAAAGTTTAAGCATTGGCACCGGCAGTGCACACAAAGGATTTTCGCAGCGTGAGGCTATTGAGCAGTTGCGCCTTCGCACTGGATTGAGCCAGCAACGTCTCATTCGTCGCGAAGGCGCACCGATCCCGCTCAAACCTTTGCCACGCTGGGATAACGGAAGAGACATCGTGCTTGCAGGCGATGCTGCTGGCGTCGTTGCGCCTGCATCAGGCGAAGGCATTTATTACGCCATGCTCGGTGGCCGGATGGCGGCACAAGCAGTGATGCAGTGCTTGGAACGCGGTTCGCCCAAGTCCTTAGCAGATGCAAGAAAGCGCTTTATGCGACTACACGGCCAGGTCTTTTGGGTACTTGGCCTCATGCAGCGCTACTGGTATGCCAATGATCAGCGTAGAGAGCGCTTTGTACGTATTTGTCAAGACCGCGATGTGCAGCAATTGACCTGGGATGCGTATATGAATAAGGAACTGGTCAAAGCGAAACCTTTAGCGCATGCAAGAATTTTCTTTAAAAACCTTGCTCACTTAAGCGGTCTTGCTTCGGTGTAAACACAATGCCCGCTTAGGATGCGGGCTATGACTACAAGCTTTAGCCCCCCAACGCGACAGGTGCCGCTTAAGACCAAACTAAGCGTTATTGCTGCCGTGGTGTTCGTTGCCATGCTTGGCGGTCTGGCCACTGAGATTGGCGCTTGGTATCTGTCACTTGTCCAACCATGGTGGAAGCCGCCCGATTGGGCCTTTGCACCTGCGTGGACCATCATTTTTGCTTGTACTGCAATAAGCGCGATAGGCGCCTGGCATGCCGCGGTACGCGGACGAGATCGATATGCGATTGGCATTGGTTTTGCCATGAATGCTTTCTTGAATATCCTCTGGAGCGTTCTTTTTTTTAAAATGCAAAAGCCGCTCTGGGCGGCTATTGAAGTTTTTGCACTTTGGGGCTCAATTGCATGGCTTATCCTGCGTGTGAGCGCACTGAATCCTTCTGCCGCCCGCTGGCTGCTGCCGTATTTAATTTGGGTGAGCTATGCAGCGAGTATTAACTGGGGGGTTGTTTGGCTCAACCCCTCCGAAGAAAGTAAGGCGGCGGCTAGTACAACAACAGTGCCTACCGCTGTAACCGTTCCACACGCTGTAACTGTTCCTCAAACTGTACCCGTCCCAAAAGCTTTACCCGTTCCAGATGCGGCAACAGTTCCGCAATCTGGAATTATTCCAAAATCAGTGACAATTCCAAAAGCGGTAACAGCGCCAAACGATCCAAAAGAAAAGCCCGAGCCTAAACCCTAAGCAAGGCCTCGTTATCGAGCGGGACTTCCGTTGACTCAAGGTAAGGTGCAAACCATGTTTGAACTTGCGCTCGGATGCCCTTAGCGTCGAGTCCGCAAGCAGCGAGTAATGCGGGAACTTCGCCGTGATCTATGAATCGATCTGGGAGACCCATCATGCGTAACGGTTTTACCAAACCCATTTCGCTTAGCGCTTCGGCTACTGCGGCGCCCGCGCCGCCGCTGCGAGAACCTTCTTCAATGGTGACAATCGCATCATGGGTGTTAGCCATTTGCCGCAAAAGCGCCACATCGAGTGGCTTAATGAAACGCATGTTGACCACACTCGCATTGAGTGACTCGGCCGCCTCGAGCGCAGGCGCAAGCATGCTGCCAAAGGCCAATATCACCACGCCTTTACCGGCGCGTTTGATCTGCGCTTTGCCCCATGCAAGCGCACTCAAGTCGCGACGCACCGATACGCCTGGCCCTCGACCTCGAGGATAACGGACCGCAACCGGCCCATCATACAAAAACGCGGTGTAAAGCATCTGCCTACACTCGTCTTCATCACTGGGCGCAAGCAGACTCATATTTGGGAGGCAGCGCAAATAGGCAATGTCGTAGGATCCCGCATGGGTTGCGCCATCAGCACCGACAAGGCCCGCACGATCGATTGCAAAGCAGACCGGAAGATTCTGCAGGGCCACATCATGAATTAACTGATCGTAACCACGCTGCAAGAAGGTCGAGTAAATCGCAACCACAGGCTTCATACCCTCACAGGCTAAACCTGCTGCGAGGGTGACGGCATGTTGCTCGGCGATACCAACGTCGACATAACGGCTCGGGAACCG